>DATARJ010000091.1:0-3780 GCA_036264205.1 Methylocella sp. | reverse complement strand
CGGTTTAGGTTACCCGGCATGCCCGAGCACGCCCCCCTTCGCGCTCACCAACCTGGTCAACGGCAAACCGCGCAAGCAGAACCACGATGTGACCGCTGTCCGCGTGGCCACCACAACGGACGGCATCAACTTCACCGATGTCGGAGTTGCCAGCGGCCTCAGTGATCCAGCGACCGTGGCATTGAATGGCATCCGCTACCTCGGCAGCGGCAGCATTCTCCGGCTCGCAGACGGACGCTACGGCATGTTCTTCGGCGGGGGCAATTGCCTCGACAACGACTCGGACGCATTCCACTTCATCGGCTATGCCGAGACCGTCAGCAAGGTCGCCCAGCCGAGCGACCTGCTGAGCTGGCAATTGATCAACAAGTTCGACAATCCGATCCTGTCAACCGACAGGGTCACCGATCCTGCGGGCCCGCGGCCGTATCCGCTGATGACCCCGGTCGTGAATGTCAACGGCGCCGACTTGCTGACCGCCGCCCAGGTCGCACCGTTTAAGCCGGCGACGGGTGCCAACCCACCGCCGAAAGGCTACAACTCCAATTTCTTCAGCGGCCGGGTCTACGATCCGCAAGCGCTGGTCATCGACGAACACACGGTGACGATCGTTTTCGCCGGCTACAACACGCCGCAACCCAGCAACAATCTGGGCGACTATCGCACAATTGGTCGCTTCCAGCTGCGATTCCCGGCCGGCTACTTGCGTCGCGCCGATGAAGACTGAGGGGGAACGGGCGCGCTATGCGCCCTACAATAGCTAGGACCGTTCCCGAACCCCGCCCTTGTGGCGGGGTTCGCCGTTTTTTCGCTTGCCGGTTCCAATCAATGCGGCGCTCGCGGTCGCCACCGCGGAGCAAGTTTAAAAATTCCCGCCACATTTATGCTATTTTGCGGACCGACATGGATATTGGCGCGGCAGCGCCGGTTGCGATAGAACGGTCGCGGCCGTAGTCGGTTTCTTTGCAATGAATGAGCAACGCGTTATGAGCACTCCATCGAAGAAGGCGCGCAAGACGTGGCGAGGAGCCGCGGGCGCGCTATCGATCCTTGTCGCGGTGGGGGCGCCCGTGCCGGCTTCGGCCGAGTCATGGCTCGATTCGTTCAATCCCCTCAACCTGTTCAAAGGCGAAAAATACGAAACCAAGATCGTGCCCGATGTCCCGGCGGACGACCTCTACAATCAAGCGCTCGCCCGGCTGCAATCCAAGGATTACGACGGCGCGGCAAAAAAATTCGCCGAACTCGAAAAGCAATATCCCTATTCGCAATGGCAACGGAAAGGGATCTTGATGACCACCTTTAGTCAATATCAAAACGCCAGTTACGACGACGCCATTGCATCCGCGAAACGCTACATTGGGCTGTTCCCTTCCTCCCCAGACGTCGCTTACGCCTATTATCTTGAGGGGATGTCCTATTACAATCAAATCCCGGACATAAACCGCGATCAGGACCGGGCGGCAAAAGCCGTAGAAATATTCACCCTGATCACCGAGAAATTCCCAAAGTCGGAATATGCCGACGATGCGCGCTACAAGCTTCAAGTCGCCCGCGACCAGCTCGCCGGCAAGGAGATGCTCGTCGGACGCTATTATCTCAACCGGCATGATTATGCGGCGGCGATCAACCGCTTCCGCGAGGTTCTGTTCAAATATCAGACGACCCGGCACGCCGAGGAAGCCTTGCTGCGGCTCACCGAGGCTTATCTCGCGCTTGGTATTCCCAGCGAGGCACAAACCGCGGCGGCCGTTTTGGGGCATAATTTCCCAGACTCGGTCTGGTACAAGGATGCTTATGCGGTGCTCCAAGGAGGCGGGCTGCAGCCGCATGAAGACCAGGGGTCCTGGATATCGAAAGCCTTCCACAAAATGGGATTAGGCTAAGGCGCGGCCGGAGGCCATAGAGATCGTTATGAGGTATCTGATAGCCCTATTTCTGCCGTGGCTGGTATTTTTTACGATGGGAAAGATTTTTTCGGGGATAATCTGCCTTGTTTTACAACTGACTCTTATCGGTTGGCTTCCCGCGACGATCTGGGCATTCTTTGCCATCAGCGACTATCATGCGGATCAGCGCACGGACAAAATCATACGAACCTCTCGGTCTAGGATCAGCGATGACCGGACCTGACGATTCATTGCGAAGGAATCCTTTGATCTCAAGAATTGGCGCTACGCTTGATCGAGAAATCGAGAAGATTCTTCACCACCTGCTCTAGCACGCGGAGGCAAACGCCAAAATACACCGGCGATTTTGCAACTTTCTCCTCTTTCCAAAAGAGATACAAAGAAGTGCCGCGCCCATGGAGGCGCATCGGCGAGCGCCTCACCCCATGCTTGTCCAACTGTCCATCCGCGACATTGTTTTGATCGATAAGCTCGATCTCGAATTCAACCGTGGCCTTACCATATTGACCGGCGAAACCGGCGCCGGCAAATCGATTCTTCTCGATGCGTTTTCGCTGGCGCTTGGCGCCCGGGGCGACGGCAGCTTGGTCCGCCACGGCGCGACGCAAGGTGAAGTCAGCGCGGCTTTCGAACTTGCCGAGGATCACCCGGCGGTGGTCGCGGCAAAGGCACAAGACATAGATACTGCCGGCAGCCTTATTTTGCGGCGCCTGCAATTGGCGGATGGCCGCAGCCGCGCTTTCGTCAACGATCAGCGGGTGACCACGCAGGCGTTGCGGGCGATCGCCCGCGAACTCGTCGAAATTCATGGCCAGCACGACGACCGCGCGCTCGTCAATCCAGGCACGCATCGCCAACTGGTCGATGCCTATGGCGGCTTGAACCTTGCGGCCGCCGATGTGCGCGCCACCTACGCGCGGGCGCGAAATCTCAAGGCCGATTGCGCGCGCGAGCACGCGCGGGTCGAAAAGGCGCGCGCGGAGGCCGAATATTTGCGCCACGCCTCCGCCGAGTTGACCAGTCTTGCCGCCGAGCCTGGCGAAGAAGCCGCGCTCGCCGAGCGCCGCTCCACCCTAATGCAGGCCGAGAAGGTCGCGGCCGAACTACGCGATGTCCACGCGACGGTGACGGGCGAGTATTCGCCAATGCCTGCTCTCTCCGCCGCGCTGCGCAGGCTGCAGCGACGTCAATCTCAGGCGCCTGGCTTGATCGCGCCCGCCGCCGAAGCGCTCGATGCCGCCTTGAGCGTCCTCGATCTCGCGGGGCAAGCCCTCGATCAGGCCTTGCTGGATGCCGATTTTGATCCGCGTGAATTGGAGCGTGTTGAAGAAAGGCTGTTTGCCTTGCGCGCCGCGGGACGGAAATATGCGGTTCCCGTCGACGCCCTTTCCTCGCGCGCCGAAAAATTCGCAGCCGAGCTTGCCGCCATGGACGCCGGGGAGGCAAGGCTTTCGCAATTAACGCGAGAGGCCGAGGCCGCGGAGTCCGCCTATGCGTCTGCAGCCCGGGCGTTGTCGGAGGCGCGCAAAAAAGCCGCCGCCGCGCTCGATGCCGAAGTGACCGCCGAACTCGCGCCGCTCAAGCTCGAAGGTGCCCATTTTACAACGGAATTCCGCATTGAGCCGGAAGGCCCGAACGGGTACGATCAAGTCGAGTTTTGGGTGCAAACCAATCCCGGAACAAAGCCTGGCCCTTTGCTGAAAATCGCCTCCGGCGGCGAGCTTGCCCGTTTCATGTTGGCGCTGAAAGTGGTTCTTGCCCAGCAAGGCTCGGCTCCAACACTTGTCTTTGATGAAATCGATACGGGAGCCGGCGGTGCGGTGGCCGATGCCATGGGCCAGCGGCTTGCGCGGCTCGCGGCTCGCGTACA
>DATARJ010000369.1:0-6193 GCA_036264205.1 Methylocella sp. | reverse complement strand
AGGTGATGCGGCGCGTTGCGAAGAGGCCTGACAGAGCACTCATCGTGGTCACCCACGACACGCGCATTTTGGAGTTCGCCGATCGCATCGCCCGCATGGACGACGGAAGGATCATCGAGGTCATCGATCGCGAGGATAGGGAGCGTCTGCAATGAGTGGCAAGTACATCCTTCCGGCCGTCGCAATAATCGGCCTCGCTGTCGCCATAAGCACAGTCATCCAGGGCAGACAGACCACGCCACTTGTCGAGCCGGCGGTCCAGTCAGCCAAGGTGCCTTACGCCTCCTATGTCGCGGGTTCGGGCATTATCGAGGCTAGCACCGAAAACATTTCCATCGGGACGCCGGTCTCTGGTATCGTCGCGGCGATCTACGTTACCTGGGGTGACCGGGTCAACGCCGGCGAACCCCTCTTCAAGATCGACGATCGCGATTTGCAGGGCCAGCTCCCGGTCGCCGTCGCCAAGGTCAAGGAGTCAGAAGCGACTCTCGCGAAGACAAGGAATTTGCTCGAGATCGCCGAGGGCTTAAGAATTGGGAGCTCTATCAGCGGCGTGGATTTGGCGAACCGCCACTTTGACGTGGCGATCAACGAGGCAGTACTCGAATCGGCAGCAGCCCGGGTCGAGCAGATCAAGATCGAGATCGAGCGCCGCACAATCCGTGCCCCTGTAACTGGCAGCATCCTGCAAATCAAAACGAGGCTGGGCGAATTCGCGCAGGGCGGCGCGTTGGCCACGCCACTCGTGTTGCTCGGCGACACGAAGTTCTTGCACTTGCGCGTCGACATTGATGAGAACGATGCGTGGCGGGTCCAGCCCGGAGCTTCGGCCTTGGCCTTCATTCGCGGCACCCTGATCTGAATGCACCGTTGCAATTCGAGCGCTTCGAGCCCTATGTCATCCCGAAAGTCTCACTTACCGGCGCGAGTACCGAACGGACTGATATGCGGGTGCTGCAGGTCATCTACAGCTTTGATCCTGCGCCGCTGCCGGTCTATGTCGGCCAGCAAGTGGATGTGTTCATCGACGCTCCGCCGATCGGGAGGGCAAGCGCCCGGATGGATACTCCGAGGAAAATACGATGATGTTGCACTGAGGACTCTCTATACCCGCAACTTCTGCCCAAGGAAACCCCAGGTGCTGCACGTGGCTTTGAAAATGCTCATGGGCGATCGCGCCAAGTACGTGGGGCTGCTCTCCGGTATTGCGTTCACCTCATTCCTCGTGACGTTCGCCGCGTCGTACTTCTGCGGCTTCATGACCCGCGGTTTCGCTCTCATCGCCGAGAACCCGGCGGCGGACGTGTGGGTCATGGATCCGGCCGTCGTCTCTGCCGAGAAGACCGCCAACATGCCCGCATCGGCGCTGGATCGCGTCCGCGGTGTTGAGGGCGTAGTGTCGGCCGTACCGCTGGCGCTGGGCACGGCGGAGGTACGCTTTCCAGACGGGCGGTTTCAGCCCTTCCAGGTGATAGCAGTGGACGACGCCACGCTCTCCAACGTGCCAGCGCTGAAGGACGGCGCGTCGCCCGCTGTGCTCCGGACTCCTGACGCGGCAATTGTCGATCCGGGCGGCACCGAGGGCAAGCTCGAAACGCCGCTTCTGGAGGTTGATCAATGGCCCCGTGAGCCGCACCTCGATACTATCACGCGCCCACTGGCCGCGGGTGACGAACTGCTCGTCAATGACCACCGTGTGAAGATCGTGGGAAGGTCGGAGACCCTGCCTCGGTTTCCGCCGCGACCGCTGCTTTATACCACTTTCTCCAACGCCACCCGTATTCTACTGCCGGAACGGCGTCGGTTGACTTTCGTGCTTGCAACCGCCTCGCCAGGCATTGCACCGCGCGAACTGGCCACACGAATCCATGTGCGAACGGGTCTTAGGGCGCGTGCATCCGGTGACTTTAAGGCCGATACGGTACGCTGGTACGTGACCAACTCCGAAGACGTGGGCGACATCGCCGCGATGCTCACTCTGGCCATGTCGGTCGGTTTCGGGGTAACCGGTATCATGCTCTATATGTTCACGAACGAGAATCTGAAGCAGTATGCGGTGCTCAAAGCAATGGGCGCGAGCTCGAAACAGCTGCTGGCCATGATCTTTGTGCAGGCCGGGCTGTGCGCACTTCTGGGCACTGGGCTTGGGCTAGGCCTGTGCGGTATCATTGGCCAGATCGCACCGGAGGCCGGGTACCCGTTCCGCATGATGTGGTTCACGCCGCTGATCGGGGGTGTGACGGTCATCCTGGTGAGCGTCGTAGCCGCGGCGATCAGCGTTCGCCCCGTGTTGAAGCTTGAGCCCGCCGAGGTCTTCGCGGGGCGTTAGATCAGGCCACTCGCTCGTGCCGTTGGTCCCAACGTCCGTGCCGTACGAGGAATCCAAAGCCACGCGCGGCGCCTTCAAATTGTCGGCGATGGCACGCGCGGAGCGGCGAGCGCGGCGCGCAGTTGCTTGATCTGAGTTTCCACCGGGCTCGGCGGCAGGCTCTCCTTGCCCCCCGCGTCGCGCGACTTATAGATCAGAAGGTCGAGATGGATAATGCGCGCCTGCAGGCGAAGCGATATCCCGATGAGGTCGCGCAGACGCGGCGGCAAGCGGACGAGAACCTCCGTTCTGGACACAATGCCCTGCGCGGACAAACGAATCCGGCGTTTTTCGATGGCGGCCTCGGCGCGGCTCAGTTCGCCTTCGTTGACGGCGCGCTGGAGGAGCAGCCAGGAGGCAACCTGCATGAGCCTTGTCGTCAAACGCATGCTTTCGACCGCATAGGCGACCGCCGCCGGGCGCGGCAAGAGCTTCGCCTCCTCGCGGCCGTCACCGTCGAGGTAGCTTGCCGCCCGGCTCACCAGATCCATTCCCTCC
This sequence comes from Methylocella sp., assembly GCA_036264205.1. GTDB lineage: Bacteria > Pseudomonadota > Alphaproteobacteria > Rhizobiales > Beijerinckiaceae > Methylocapsa. The sequence goes on along the minus strand of DATARJ010000369.1, from coordinate 3,327 downwards.
CGGAAAAGGACCATGAATTGTTCGGACGCCGCCAGCTTCTCACCGAAGGAGACGGTCGTATCGTCTCGAAAAAACGGCGTCTGAACCATCACGCGCCTTTTTTGCCGGACGCCGAGCGAAGTGGCTTGCCGGAAAGCCGAGCCCGCGGGCGGCTAGATTTTTTCTATATTTTTAATCTCATAGGCCAATTCGCCGGCCCGTGGGAGTTCACCTTTCATTAGGCTTAATACAGGGTTTGCGCCGGCTAGACGACAGGCATGGACCCGCGCAGCGGGACCACTTGACTCGGTTTCCTAGTCTAGCTGGAAGCTCGGCCCGCTCCCGGTCCCTTACTATCGCGCCGCCCAAGGCGCCGTCCCAGTCTTCGCAGAATACCTCACATCCGGAAAACGCCGAATTGGGTCGCCTCGACCGGCGCATTGAGGCAAGCGGAGATGCAAAGACCCAACACCATCCGGGTTTCGGCCGGATCGATGATGCCGTCGTCCCAAAGCCGCGCGCTCGCATAATAGGGATGCGCCTGGCGTTCGAATCGCTCGCGAACCGGTACCTTGAACTCTTCGTCCTCCTCGAGGGATAGAAATTGTCCGGCGGCCTCCAGTTTGTCGCGGCGCACTTGCGCCAGAACGTTGGCGGCTTGCTCGCCGCCCATCACGGAAATGCGGGCGTTCGGCCACATCCAAAGAAACCGCGGGCCAAAGGCACGCCCGCACATGCCGTAATTGCCCGCTCCAAAACTGCCACCGATGATGATGGTAATTTTCGGCACGTTCGCGCAGGCTACCGCGGAAACGAGCTTGGCGCCATCCTTGGCGATGCCTTGCGCCTCGTATTTTTGACCGACCATGAAGCCGGTGACGTTTTGCAGAAAGACGAGCGGGATTTTGCGCTGCGAGCAAAGTTCAATGAAATGCGCGCCCTTGAGCGCCGATTCCGAAAACAGGATTCCATTATTGGCGAGGATGCCCACGGGATAACCGAAGATGTGCGCGAAACCGCAGACGAGGGTCGTTCCATAGAGCGCCTTGAACTCGTCGAACACGCTGCCGTCGACGATGCGGGCAACGATTTCGCGCACGTCATAAGCCTCGCGCGGATCGGTGGGGACAATGCCGTATATTTCTTGCGCATCGTAAAGCGGTTCGGCGGGCTCTCGAACCGCGACGCCGGGGCTCTTCGCGCGATTGAGAGTGGCGACGATTTGGCGCGTGCGCAACAGCGCCTGCGCGTCGCTCGACGCATAATGATCCACGACGCCCGAAACACGCGAATGGACTTCCGCGCCACCCAGATCTTCCGCCGAGACGATCTCGCCGGTCGCCGCCTTGACGAGCGGCGGACCCGCCAAAAAGATGGTGCCCTGTCCCGCCACGATAACCGCCTCGTCGCTCATCGCCGGGACATAGGCGCCACCGGCCGTGCAGCTTCCCATCACCACCGCGATTTGCGGGATGCCGGCCGCCGACATCCGCGCCTGATTATAAAAGATGCGGCCGAAATGGTCGCGATCGGGAAAGACTTCGTCCTGGCTTGGCAGATGAGCGCCGCCGCTATCGACGAGATAGATGCAAGGCAGATGGTTTTCCCATGCGATTTCCTGCGCGCGCAGATGCTTCTTCACGGTCAACGGATAGTAGGTGCCGCCTTTGACGGTTGCGTCATTGGCGATGACGACGCATTCGTGGCCGCCTATGCGTCCAATGCCTGATATCAATCCCGCCGCCGGAACGGTTCCCGCGTAAACCTCATAGGCGGCGAACTGTGAAAATTCCAGAAACGGCGTGCCCGGATCGATCAGCGCCGCGACGCGATCGCGCGGCAAAAGTTTCCCGCGCGCGATGTGTCTCTCGCGCGCCTTGGCGCCGCCGCCTTGCGCGATGAGCGCGAACTTGCCGCGCAAATCCTCGACCAGACCCTGCATCGCAGCTTTGTTCGCGGCAACCTTTTGGCTATCCGGCGCGACGGCGGTTTTCAGAACACTCATCGCCCTAATTTCCGTCAAACAGCTCGCGCCCGATCAACATCCGCCTGATTTCGCTCGTGCCGGCGCCGATCTCATAGAGTTTGGCATCGCGTAGAAGCCGGCCCGCCGGGTAATCGTTGATATAGCCGTTGCCGCCGAGGAGTTGGATCGTGTCGAGCGCCGTCCGTGTCGCGCGCTCCGCCGCGAAGAGCAGGGCGCCCGCCGCATCCTTGCGCGAGGTGTGGCCGTTATCGCACGCCCGGGCCACCGCATGAACATAGGCCAGGCAGGCATTGAGCCTCGCGTACATGTCGGCAAGCTTGCCCTGAACGAGCTCGAATTCGCCGATCGCCTGGCCAAACTGCTTGCGATCACGGACGTAGGGCAGACAGATATCAAGACAGGCCTGCATGATGCCGAGCGGACCCGCCGCGAGCACGACGCGTTCGTAATCGAGGCCGGACATTAGAACATGGACACCCTCGCCCGCCTCGCCCAGCACGTTTTCTTCCGGCACTTCGCATTCCTCGAAGACAAGTTCGCACGTAGGCGACCCGCGCATGCCGAGTTTGTCGAGCTTTTGTCCCAAATGAAAACCCGCAAAACCGCTCTCGATCAAAAACGCCGTGATGCCATGCGCGCCGGCATTTGGATCGGTCTTGGCATAGACGACGAGGGTCGAGGCATAGGCGCCGTTGGTGATCCACATTTTTGTACCGTTCACGATGTAGCGGTCACCTTTTTTGTCCGCGCGAAGGCGCATCGAGACGACATCGGAGCCGGCATTCGCTTCCGACATGGCCAGCGCGCCGACGTTTTCGCCGGACAGGAGCTTTGGCAAGTAGCGGCGTTTCTGATCGTCATTGCCGTTGCGGCGGATCTGATTGACGCAAAGATTGGAATGTGCGCCATAGGAGAGACCGACGGAAGCCGAGGCCCGGCTGATCTCCTCCATGGCGATGCAATGGGCGAGATAGCCAAGGCCCGCCCCGCCATAATTTTCCTCGACCGTGATGCCGTGCAGACCGAGGGCGCCCATCGCCGGCCACAGATCGATTGGGAAATTATCGGAGCGGTCGATTTCGGCCGCGCGCGGCGCGATTTTGGCCGATGCGAAGGCGTGCACCGTTTCGCGCAGCGCGTCCAGCTCGGTGCCGAGGGCAAAATCGAGGCCGGGATTTTGCATGGGCGTGGTCCTTGACCGCCTTTGGAGAGTCCGATCGGCCATTCGCAAAGCTGCAGCCACCCAAGCCTCCCCCTGAGGAAGTCCAAAGCGCTGTCGCGAAGGCGAGGCCGCCTCCCTTCCCATCCTTGGAGACGCCCACTTCGTGGGCTCTTCTGGATGAGGGCGAGACTTTTGAAAC
>DATARJ010000364.1:0-4427 GCA_036264205.1 Methylocella sp. | reverse complement strand
AATTCGGCACTCGCCGACGGGGTCGCGCACGAGCCAGAATCGGTTGCCGATGCTCTTGCTATGGACTGTGCCGTGCGCGAAAGATCGCGCTTTGTTCTCGCCCGGCAAGCTGGGTCGCGTGCCGGGGCGCAGTGAGCAGACGTGGCCCGATACATCCTAGTCTCCAATCCTCCGGTTCGCCAAAATCCTTTCTTAAATATTGGCAAAAATTTAACAATGCCATGCGATCCCGTCCCTGGCACACGATATGCTAAGACACGATATACTCAGATGAGCCGGAGAGAGCAGGCCCATATTGGCTGTCACGAAATATCATTCTTTCGAAACGAGGTACAAATATTCGAGAGCGAGCGGAACGGGCGTTTGGCGTGATTGTTGCGTCAGGGTGTCATGCTTAGGAAACAAGGTTTTCCGGCGCGGTCACGGTTGGGCCCAAGGTGCGTGAGCGGGTCGTGCTCGGTCCCAACGCTATTTTGTGAGATTATGCTCGGCTGGCGAGGCCGCAATGGAAAGGCCCAGTTCTCTTTGTGTTTTGGTTACCGCATGATCTTCGCGAGAGCCGCGAAATCCTCGGTGTCATGCGGAAGGCATTCTTAAAACCGGCTAGGAGTTAAAATGTCGCTACTCACACAAATCTGGGCGCTCATAGGATATATATTGCCTTTCCTTTTTGTCTTGAGCCTGGTGGTTTTTTTCCACGAGCTCGGCCATTTCTTGATCGGCCGTTGGTGTGGGGTTATGGTCGACACCTTCTCGCTTGGCTTCGGACCGGAACTTTTCGGCTTTAACGACCGCCATGGAACTCATTGGCGGGTTGCGGCTTTCCCGCTTGGCGGCTATGTCAAATTCCACGGCGACGCCAATGGCGCCTCGATGACGGATGAAGCCGCCGTCGCGGCGATGCCGCCCGGCGAGCGCGCGGTAAGTTTCGTTGCTCAGAACGTCTGGAAGCGGGCGGCGATCGTCGCCGCGGGCCCGCTCGCCAATTTCCTCCTCGCGATCGTCATTTTCACCGGCATCTTTTATGCCAACGGGCGCGGCATCCTTCTGCCCATGGTGGACGGCGTTGCTGCCGGAAGCGCCGCCGAGGCGGCCGGGTTTCGGCAAGGCGATCGGATCGTTTCGATCGACGGGCTCAAAGTCGATAGCTTCGAAGACATGCAGCGCGTCGTGCAGACCGCCAGCGACACGGAGCTTGTTTTCAGCGTCGATCGCGGCGGCAAATTGGTGCAACTCGTCGCGACGCCGCGTCGGCGCGACGTGGTAACCCCTTTTGGCACCACGCGGGTCGGTGTCCTTGGCGTCCAATCCAAAAGCAAGCCGGAAAATTGGCATATCCAGAACTACGGTTTTGTCGATTCGGTTAAGCTTGCCGGGTCGGAGACCTGGTATGTCGTGGCGCGAACCGGCAGCTATCTTAAAGGCTTGGTGGCGGGGGAGGAATCCACCGATCAACTTTCGGGACCGATCCGGATCGCCGAGGTGTCGGGGGCGATGGCCAAGATCGGCCTTGCCGCGTTGCTCAACCTTGCCGCAATTCTGTCGATTTCGGTCGGAATGTTGAACCTCTTCCCAATTCCGCTCCTCGATGGCGGTCATCTACTCTATTACGCGGTGGAGGCGGTTCGCGGCAAGGCCATGACCGACAAGGTACAACAGTTCGGCTTCAAGGTCGGCCTCATGCTGGTGACAAGCTTAATGGTCTTCGCCACCTACAACGACATCCTTCGCCTGACCCGTCAATGGATGCATTTGGGATGATCCCCTGAGGGGGATGGGGTTGTCGGCGTTTGCTTTAAACACTGTCTTTATCTGAATTGAAGCAAAGGGTTAACCCTGTTCCTTTAGCGATTGGTCACCGCGATGCGTGTCTTGCCTGCCACGCTCCCGCGAAATCGCTACAATGCAACGAAACTTGATTTGCGGGGCATGCCAAAGCTTGTAAAACAACGCGCGGCGGACGGGAGAAAGGTTTATCTATTCCATTACAACAAGTTGCGTCAAACCAACCAGCGCCAGATCAACGAGCGCCAGGTCTGGAGTTAGCGTTCGTGGATGTGGGAGCCGGTCTTACGATGCGAATTAAGCGTATATTTCAAGGCCGGTTCGCCGTTGCAATCGTCGCGTTGGCTTGGCTTTGCACCGGTAGTTTCGCCGCTTTCGCGGAAAACGTCTTGGTGCAAGGCAACAAACGTGTCGACAGCGAAACGATTGCCGCGTATTTCCGCGGCTCTGATCAGGCTTCCATTAACCAAGGTGTCAAGGATCTCTACGCCACCGGACTGTTTTCCGACGTCAAGGTGAGCCGGGTCGCTGGCCGGGTCGTCATAAGCGTAACCGAGAATAACGTCATCAATCGTGTCGTCTTCGAGGGCAACAGCAAGGTCAAAACCGAGACGCTTACGGCCGAAGTGCACTCAAAATCGCGCGGGCCCTATAGTCAGGCCATGGTCGACGCGGATATCGAGCGGATCAAGGATGTCTATCGGCGTTCCGGCCGCGCGGCAGCCAAGGTGACCGCACGGACTGTCGATCTGCCAAACGGCCGGGTCGATGTCGTCTTCACCATAGACGAAGGCGAAAAGACCGGCGTGAAGACGATCAATTTCGTCGGCAACCAAGCATATTCCTCCGGCAAGCTACGCGATCTCATGCAGACGACGGAGATGAATTTCCTGTCGTTCTTCAAGACGTCGGACGTCTACGACCCCGACAGGATCGCCTCCGACCTCGAACTTATCCGCAGGTTCTATCTCAAGAACGGGTATGCCGATTTTCGTGTCGTGGGCTCCGACGCCCAATTCGACCCCGCGCAAGGCGGGTATATAGTCACGATAACCGTCGAGGAGGGGGTGCAATACACAGTCGGCGCGGTCAATGTGGAATCGCATTTGCCGGATCTCGACGAAGCTTTGCTGCGTTCTCTCGTGCGTCTTTCGCCCGGAGAAATCTATAATGGCGACTTGGTGCAAAAGACCGTCGATGCGCTGACCAAAGAGGTTGGCAAGCACGGCTACCCGTTCACGCAGGTGCATCCGCGCGGCGACCGCGATCCGGCGACGCATACCGTGACCATCGCCTTCGTCCTCGACGAGGGGCCGCGTGTTTATATCGAACGCATTGTCGTGCGCGGCAATACCAGAACGCGCGACTACGTGATCCGGCGGGAGTTCGAACTCGGCGAAGGTGACGCCTATAATCGCGTGCTCATCGACCGGGCCGAACGGAGGCTCAACAACCTCGGCTATTTCAAGAAGGTGAAGATCACCAACGAACCCGGTTCGACGCCCGACCGGATAATCGTGGTGGTCGATGTCGAGGATCAGCCGACCGGCGCGCTGTCGTTATCCGGCGGTTATTCGACCACCGAAGGTTTCATTGCCGACGTCTCGGTAACCGAAACCAATTTCATGGGCCGCGGCCAATATGTGCGCCTTGCGGTCTCGGAGGGGCAATTCAGCCGCGGCGTCGAGTTCAATTTCACCGAGCCCTATTTCCTCGGCGACCGGATCGCGGCGGGCTTCGATGTTTACGCGAAGAGATCCGACGCCTTTCAATTTTCGTTCTACAATAACTTCGTAGCCGGAGGCACGCTGCGCCTTGGCTTGCCTGTGACGGAGGAGATTACCTTCTCGCCGCGGTACTCGATTTACCGCACGGACATTTCCATTCCCAACAATCGCGCGCACCCCTTCAACGATTGCAACAGTCCGATTAATGGGATCACGCCGGTCGTGGGGGGGGCGACGGGCGTAGGTCCGCCCACTTTCTCCTTCAACTGCTTGACGAACGGCGAGGCATCCTTGGCGCTCAAGCAAGCGCAGGGCCCATTCGTAACCTCAATGTTCGGCTACACGCTTGGTTTTAATTCCCTTGACAACAACAAAAATCCGACCGGCGGCTTCTTCGCGGAATTGCGGCAGGACGTCGCGGGCGCGGGTGGCGATGAACGCTTTGTCCGCACTACCGGCGATCTCCGTTATTATCACGAGATATACGATCAGATCGTCGGGCTCGTGCATCTGCAAGGAGGCGATCTGGCGGCCTTTGGCGGAAGCCGATTGCGCATCGTCGACAATTTCAATCTCGGTCCAAGCCTGGTGCGCGGATTTGCTCCGTTTGGCATCGGCCCGCGCGACGTGGGGTCCCTCGACCCCCAGGGCAACCCGCTCGGCGGCACCAAATATTTTGGCGGCAGCCTGGAAGTGCAATTTCCGATCTTCGGTCTGCCGAGGGATCTCGGCCTGAAGGGTGCCATCTTTGCCGACGCCGGCACATTGTACGGATTTACCGGGCGGACTAACTTCAGTCCGACCGGCGTGTGCACCCCAACCGACGTCCCTCCGCTCTTCACGCAAGGCAATTGCATTACGGTCGGAGGCGACACGACGAAGCTGCGGACGTCGGCAGGCGGTTCGATCATCTGG
>DATARJ010000342.1:0-2129 GCA_036264205.1 Methylocella sp. | reverse complement strand
GGTCGAGGTGCGCGATCCCAATGTTTTGGCGCTCCTCGACGAGTACGGCAACGTCCGCCATCTCGATCGATTGGAAGCCGATGCCATAAAATTCGCCCTCGCCCATTACCGCGGCCAGATGTCCGCGGTGGCGCGCAAGCTCGGCATCGGCCGCTCGACCCTCTATCGCAAACTGAAACAACATGACTTGTTGAAACAGGATTTGGAGCCCGGTCCCGAGGAGCTTGCCTTGGGCGCGTAATTTGGGAAAGCATGTTATATTGTGGCGGCTTTGCGGCGCCGTATATATTTATTTATCGTGACGTCGCGCGGGCCAGTTCGCGCGTTACCTTGGTAGCATAGCGGCGGGCGAGCCGCGATGGAACGGGAAGGTTAAGAGGCAAGACGATGCGCGCGCCGTGGCGGGGAATGGGTTTTTTGGATGCGTCGGGGCTTGCGCTTTTGCTTTTCCTTGCGGGTTCGTCCGCATACGCCGAGGATGCTCTCCTGGCCGCGCGCCGTGGGACGGCCGCGCCGGCCGGCAACTTGCCTGGAGAAGCCACGCCCGGCGTCATGGCTATGTCGCCCGCGCATGGCGTTCCTTTTACGGAACAAGTGCCCGAAGGTCCAGCTGAGCCGCGGGATGGCGCGGCCCCTGCGCCTAGCGAAGCCAAACCCGTGCCGCCGGACGCGAGCGGCACCGCGCCCGGAGAGACCGATCAAATCGCCACGCCTGCGCTGCCTCCGGTCAACGCGGCGCTCAAAGCCGTGCTTGAGGCACGTTCTGATTTGCCCGGCCCCGCCGCCCTCCCGCATCGCAGCGAGCGCGAGGCGATCGCGGCCTTTTACGCCTTGCGCGATTTCACGCCGCTTTGGTTTCGCGGCGGCACAGCCATCGCCGCGGTTGCTCCGGTGATCGAACGGCTGAAACGCGCCGCCGACGATGGGCTCGACGTCAAAGGTTTTCCGCGAGCCGTTTCGCCCGCGACCGACGAGGAAATCGCGGCCGCCGACCTCGCCCTTACCGATTCGGTCGTGACCTACGGGCGCCAGGCGAGCGGCAGCCGGGTCGATCCGCGCATGATTTCGCGCTTGATCGGGGTCGAACCGGAAGTGGCCGATCCCGCCGTCATCCTGGCGCTTGTCGCGACCGCCGGGGAAGACGCGGGCGAAGAATTGCGCCGGTTCAATCCGCCGCAAAAGGCCTATGAAGCGCTGCGCGACAAGCTTCTCCAATCGCGCCGGGGGCGCGGCGTGGCCGGGCGCGATGCCGCGATTCCTTCAGGCCCCGTCCTGCGCCCCGGCATACGGACCGTCGCGGCGCTGTCCGGCGGCCGTTCGAATCTCGAAGCCGAAATCCTCGCCAATATGGAACGCTGGCGCTGGATGCCGCGCGACATGGGCGAAACTCATATCGAAGTGAATATCCCCGATTACGAAGCCGTCGTCATTGAAAAAGGGGAGGTGATCGAGCGCAACCGCGTCGTCGTCGGCAAGGAAACAAGCCCGACGCCGGTGTTTTCCGAAACGATGAAATTTCTGATCGTCAATCCTGCTTGGAACGTGCCGCAATCGATCATTCGCAAGGAAATGCTGCCGCGCCTCGCCGCCGATCCCAATTATCTCTACCGGCTCGGCTACCAGGTTTCGTCACGCGCGGGCCATCTTGTCGTGCGCCAGCCGCCCGGCGAGCGCAATGCGCTGGGGCGGATCAAATTTGTGTTTCCGAACGATTTCTCCGTCTATATGCACGATACGCCCTTGCGCAAGCTGTTCGCCTCGGCAAAGCGGGCGTTCAGCCATGGATGCGTGCGTGTCGACGACCCGTTCCGTTTCGCCGAAACGGTACTCGGCCGCAACAATGGCTGGAGCGAGCAGCGGGTCAAGAAAATGATCGGCGGCAAGGAGCGCTATATCTATCTGCCGAAACCCCTGCCGGTTTATCTCGAATACTTTACCGCCTTCGTGAACGAAGCGGGCGAGCTTCAATTGCGCGACGATGTCTATGGCTATTCGCGCCGGGTGAAGGCGGCACTGGGGTTGCAGGGGTAGGACATTCGAGGTTCGCGCAGGCGAGGGACTGCTCGTCTTTGTCGATATTTGATAATTTGGACAAATTTGCTACTTTGGTCCAGCTTGAAACCGGAAGC
>DATARJ010000341.1:0-2989 GCA_036264205.1 Methylocella sp. | reverse complement strand
GTCTTGCTCTTCATTGGCAAGGATTTGACTCGGGTCTGGCCGGCGATGATAGAGCGCTTGGCGCCGGCCGAAATCCCCGCTTTCGACCTTTCCCGCGAACCACGCAAGCTGTTGCGGATCGCGCCCGGACGCGGCGCAACGGCGGAGGGGCTGACGATCGAAACCCTAGACTCTTCGAATCTGCATACGACGCTCGCCGCCTTGCGTGCCCGCGCCGCCGGCAGGCCGGTAAATTGCAACAAAAGCGTGCGGCGCAAGCTCGACGAATTCGTGGAAATTCTTAAGAATGCGCGTTTTGGTGTCGCGGTCTGGGGGGGCGATTCGCTCGATAGCCTGTCGATCGAAATGCTGCATGGCTTGATCTGCGATCTCAATAGGACGACACGTTTTTCCGGGCTGCCTCTCGGCTGCGATTCCAATGCGGGCGGCGTCGTGCAAACGTCGGGCTGGATGACCGGCTTCCCGGTGCGGACATCCTTCGGCCGCGGCTATCCCGAGCATGACACATGGCGGTTCGATTCAACCCGCATGGTCGAGAGTGGCGAAGCCGATGCCGCGCTGTGGATCTCCGCCTACGGGCGCGAAGTGCCGCAATGGAAGAAAAATGTTCCGCTCGTCGCACTCGCCTCCCCGCAAACGGTTTTCGCGCAAGAGCCACAGGTGAGGATCGAAATCGGCTGTCCTGGGATAGACCATGACGCGGCGGAATTCGCGCCGGAAACGGGTTCGATTGTCTCCCGTAAGGCATCGCACCCAAGCCAAGCACTTTCGGTTGAAGCCGCCATCGGCCAAATCGCGAAGCACCTCGGAGGAGACGCCTAAATGCTGATTCTCCTGAAAGGCGGCCGCATCGTCGATCCGGTGAACGAACGCGACGAAATTGCCGATGTTTGGATCGAAGACGACCGCATCGTCGCGGCGCCGCCGGGCAGGCTAGCTGATAAAGTGCACGATGTCTCTGGCAAGATCGTCATGGCCGGCGCCATCGATATTCATTCCCATATCGCGGGCGGCAATGTGAACACCGCGCGCTTGCTGCTCCCCGAAAAACACCAGAACAGCGTGCCGAATCCTCCCGCGTTGCCGCTTTCCACCGCCAAATGGTCGACGTTCGAAACCGGCACCATCTATGCCTCCATGGGTTTCACGACCGTGATCGAGCCGGCCATCGTGCCGCATCAGGCGCTCCAGGCGCATCTCGAGCTCGCTGACATACCGATCATCGACAAAGGGACGCTTACCGTCCTCGGCAACGACGATTTCTTGTTGTGTTTGCTGCGCGATGGGGAAGGACCGGCGGCCGTGGCCGATTACGTCGCATCCACCGTCGGAACAAGCAATGGCCTCGGCGTCAAATGCATCAATGCCGGCGGAGCGACCGCGTTTAAATACAATGCGCGAACTTTTAGCCTCGACGATGTCGTGCCGTTCTACGGTCTCTCGTCGCGCCAGATCGTCGAGGCCCTGCAAAGGGCAGTCCTCGATCTCAAAATCCCGCATCCATTGCATTTGCACGCCAACAATCTTGGCGTTCCGGGCAATGTCGCGACCGCGATCGCGACGATCGGTGCCGCGCGCGGAGAACGCATGCACCTCGCTCATTTGCAATTCTACTCTTATGGCAGTGAGGGCGACCGGGGCTTTTCGTCCGCCGCCGCCGAGCTCGCCGTGGCCGTCAACGCCGCGCCGAATGTCACCGTCGATGTTGGCCAAGTCATGTTCCGGCAAACGGTCACCATTTCGGCCGATGTGCTGCGCCAGTTCAATGGCGCCGAAATGGCGCGGCCAAAAAAATCCGTGATCCACGACGGCGACAGCAACGGCGCCGGAATCGTTCCCTACCTCTATCGCGAGGACAATTTCGTCAACGCCATCCAATGGGCCTGTGGACTCGAATTGTTCATGCTGATTGATGATCCGTGGCGGGTCTTCTTCACGACCGATCATCCAAATGGCGCGCCCTTCACGACCTATCCGGAAATATTCGCACTGATCATGAGCCGCGACGTGCGGGCAGAAGCCATCGCGCGTTTGCCGCAAGACGCTGTCGCCATGACGACGCTGCCGTCGATCGGGCGCGAATACAATCTCAACGAAATCGCCATCATGACCCGTGCCGCCCCCGCGAAGCTGCTTGGCCTGAAGGATCGCGGCCATCTTGGCGAAGGCGGGTTAGCGGATGTCGCCGTCTATTCGCAGGGCAAGGATTTGGCAAAAATGTTTCGATTTGCTCATCTTGTCTTCAAGGATGGCGATCTCGTCGTGCGCGACGGGCGCGTCACCCATTATCGCTGGGGCAAGGCCCTCAAGGTCAATCCCGGCTATGACAAGGCGATCGACCGCCGCCTTGCCGGCTATTACGACCATCATTTTGGCAATTCCCGCGACCTGTTCGCGGTCAAGGAGAATCTCCTTCCGCGTGCCGGGATGTTCCGGGAGATCGCATGCGCCCGATGAAAAAAAACGGCGTCCGGATCGACGATTCCTTTGCCGAAGCTTTTCCAATGCGCGGCACTGCGGTCCTTATCACCGCGCCCACTCGCCGCTGGGCAAGGCAGGCGGCCGCCACCATGACCGGATTTGCGACCTCCGTCATCGGCTGCGGTGCCGAAGCGGGTATTGATTGCGAACGACCTGGCAAAAGCACGCCGGACGGGCGCCCCGGCGTTCGCGTCCTCGTTTTTTCCATGTCGACTGACACGTTGCAGACCCAGCTCGTCAACCGCGTCGGCCAATGCGTCCTGACATCGCCCGGATCCGCCTGTTTCGCCGATCTCGACGGCGCGGACAGATTGCCGCTAGGCGAATCCATCCGCTATTTCGGCGATGGGTGGCAGGTATCGAAGAAGTTCGGCGACCGGCATTTCTGGCGCGTTCCGGTCATGGACGGCGAATTCCTTTGCGAGGCGACGACGGGCCTCACCAAAAAAGCGGTTGGCGGCGGCAATATCCTGATCATGGGTGCGACCGCCAAGACGACCATGCGCGC
>DATARJ010000285.1:0-2346 GCA_036264205.1 Methylocella sp. | reverse complement strand
GTCGCCAGGGTGTCCCCCAAAGCGAGTGCTGCCGATTATGTAAGATTGCGCAAATCGACACAGCGCGGGAGCGTTGACATGCAAGCGATTGTGAGCGCTATATGCGCGCATGCCCGGCGCGCACTGCGCCCGCTTCGATGGCGCCCCACCGCGATAAGCCTGGCACACGCGGTTTCATAATCAATCAGAACCCGGCGTCTGCCACCACGGCGGACTCATCGGAGTTTGCCGGAACCGGTCCGCGAAGAACGGTCCCCAATTTTGTTGGTCAATGAGGCAGGAACTCTCATGGCGACGAGGGTTTCCGCGCGCCACGATCATATTCCAATCGGGACCACGAATGGTGTCATTCAGCGCAGGCCAGGAAGCGGCTCGCCGTCTCCTGGAGGGGCCGCAGCGTTACACTTGTCTTGCAGGAGGGACACGGTCAGGTAAGACGTTCCTCATTGTCCGCATGATTATGATCCGTGCGCTCCAGGCGAAGGGTTCCCGCCATGCTATATTGCGCCACCATGCCAATGCGGCGCGGGCTTCCATCGCCCTCGGTACGCTTCCTCAAGTCGTGCAGCTCTGTTTTCCCGGGATGCGGCTTAAGGAGCATCGCCAGGACGGTTATTTTGCGTTGCCGAATGACTCGCGTGTCTGGATCGGGGGGCTCGACGATGATGACCGCGTCGAGAAAATCCTCGGGCTCGAATATGCCTCTGTATTTCTGAACGAAGCGTCGCAGATTCCTTATTCCACCGCGTTGGTCGCCTTCACGCGGCTCGCCCAAGTGGCACGTGGAATTCGCCAGCACGCCTTTGTGGATCTCAATCCGCCTGGAAAGTCGCATTGGACCAATGTTCTTTTTGGCGAACACCGCGATCCGGTTTCCATGCAGCCGCTTAAAGACCCGGAAAACTATCGGCGCGGGTTTTTGAATCCTCCTGACAATACCGAAAATCTTTCCGCGGAATTTTTGGCAAGTCTCGAAAATCTGCCGGAAAAGCAGCGCAAACGCTTTTATGAAGGCGTTTATGTCGATGAAGTCGACGGTGCATTATGGACGTACGAGACCATCGATTCCGGCCGTCGCGCGCCCGAGGATATCCCCGACGAGAAGCGTGCGGCGGTGGTCATCGCCCTCGATCCTTCAGGTGCGGCGGGACGCGATGATTTGGGTGCCGACGAAATCGGAATCGTCGTTGCGGCGAGGGGATTAGATGGCGATTGCTATGTTCTCGCGGATCTTTCCTGCCGCGAGGCGCCGGCGGTCTGGGGTAGGCGGGCGGTCGTAGCCTTTCATGAATTTCGCGCCGATTGCATCGTGGCCGAGAGCAACTTTGGAGGCGAGATGGTGCGCGCGACCGTCCAGGCGGCGGACCGCAACGCGCCGGTGCGCCTTGTGACCGCAAGCCGCGGCAAGGCGGTTCGCGCCGAGCCGATCTCGGTCCGGTACGCGCAAGGCCAAGTGCATCACGTCGGCCGATTCGGCAAGCTCGAGGACCAGCTCTGCGCCTTTTCCTCGGCGGGCTACACGGGCGGCGGCAGTCCCGATCATGCGGACGCCGCGATTTGGGCGCTGACCCATCTATTCGGGGCCGATGATGGGACCGGGATAATCGAATTCTACCGGCGTGAAGCGGAAGGCCATAACGGCGCCTAACGCTGCAATCATCTGCCCGAGCAATTGCGCCGCACAGGCGCAACGAACAACATTCAAAGCACGAAGGAAACAGCATGGCCGAGCGTGGCGCGGGGCAAAGAAGTTGGCCGCTTAGTCCCTATGAGGTCAATGTCAGCTTCGCGAGGACCAACGCCGCGGGGGAGGGGGCAAACTGGTTCGGCCCCTTAACGCCAATCACGCCGCTCGCGCCTCCCGGGGTTGCCGGCCGGCAATGGGATTATCCGGCCGGCTACAATCTCTCGACGCTCTCGCGTCCCTTCGAGCCGATTACCTTTTCGACGTTGCGCGCGCTCGCCGACGGTTACGATCTTTTGCGTCTTGTCATCGAGACACGAAAGGACCAGGCCGCGCGTCAATCGTGGAGCATCGTGGCGCGGGATAATGGGGCGCATTCCGCGACGGACGCCGCGCGTATCGCGACGCTGAAAGCGTTCTTCGCCCGGCCGGACGGCATCCATGGCTTTGCCGATTGGCTGCGGATGCTCCTCGAAGAGGTTTTTGTAATCGACGCGCCGGCGCTCTATATGAGCCGCGATCGGGGCGGCCAGCTGAAGGCGCTCATGCCGCTTGACGGGGCCACCATCAAACCGGTGATCGATCCCTGGGGCCGCGTGCCGCAGCCCTACCTCGACGGCGACAGATTTGTCTACCCCGCCGCCTATCAGCAGATTTTGAAA
>DATARJ010000271.1:0-1814 GCA_036264205.1 Methylocella sp. | reverse complement strand
CCGTTGCTCCGCGACTGGCTGCGCCGGGACATCGGCTTCGACGGCGTGATCGTCAGCGACTACAATGCCATCGCGGAATTGCTCCGGCACGGCGTCGCCGGTGATCTCGCCGAGGCGGCCGCGGCCGCGCTCCTGGCCGGCGTCGATATCGACATGATGAGCGATGCCTACAGCCGGGGTTTGCCCGAGGCAATCACGCGGGGTCTCGTTTCGGTCGACCTGGTCGATGCCGCGGCGCGCCGCGTGCTCAAGCTCAAGGAGCAGCTCGGCCTTTTTGACGATCCCTACCGGCGCGGTTCGGCGGGGATCGCCGCTCCCGGCGCCCCCAAGGCCAGGATTGAGCTTGCGCGCGAGCTGGCCCGGCGCGCGATCGTCGTTCTCACCAATGGCCAGGTCTTGCCGCTTTCGCCAACCCTGCGGCGCATCGCCCTCATCGGTCCACTTGCGGATGCCCGCGCGGAGATGCTCGGGCCGTGGGCGATGGCCGGAAGCGCGGCTGGCGTTGTCACGATCCACGAAGGCCTCGCCGTGGCTTTGCCGGAGGCCGAGATCACCGTTGCGCCGGGGGTGGCGATTGATGGCGCTAATATGTCCGGCATCGCCGCCGCACGGGATGCGTGCCGCAATGCCGATCTCATTCTTTTGTGCCTTGGCGAAGCCGCCAATATGAGCGGCGAAGCGGCGAGCCGGGCCAACCCGGGTCTGCCCGGCGTCCAAGGCGCGCTTGCCGAAGCAATATTCGATCTCGGCAAACCGGTCGTCGCGCTGATTTCCTCGGGCCGGCCGCTGATCGTCACGGCGATCGTCGAGAAGGCGCGGGCCGTCGTCGCCACCTGGTTCCTTGGCGCGGAGGCCGGAAATGCCATCGCCGACGTACTGACTGGTAAATTCAATCCCACCGGACGGCTTCCCGTCACTTGGCCGCGCGATGTCGGTCAAGTGCCGATTTTTTTCGCCGTGCGCCCTTCCGGCCGGCCGGCCAACCCGTACGATCATTTTACCAGCAAATATCTCGACATGCCGGTTGAGCCGCTGTTCTTCTTTGGACACGGCTTGAGCTATAGCCGCTTCACCTTGACCAATTTGCGGGCGAGCAAGGCCGCTTTCCAACGCGACGACGAATTGACCATCGAGGTGGACGTTCTCAACGAAGGCCCCGCCGCCGGGGAAGCAACGGTTTTCTTGTTCGCGCGCGACATACTGGCGAGCGTGGCGCGGCCGTTGCTCGAACTCAAGGGCGTGGCCAAGATCGCGCTGCGCCCAGGGGAAGGCGGAACCGTTTGCTTCCAGCTCGGCGCCGAGGCGCTCTCGTTTCCGGGGAGAGATCTAAAGCCGGTTTTGGAGCCCGGCGAATTTTTGCTTCTAGCCGGGCAAAGCGCCGATTCACGCGAACTGCTATCAACCAAGGTGCGCGCCGTGCCGGACTGAACCGCCGCCGCAATGGAAGCGGGCGACTGGAGAGGCCCAAGGGGCGCCTCGAACGACGAGGCCCGGGCGAATAAAAGCCAAAAATTCCGAAAGCGGGCTCCCGCTTCCCGATAAATTAGAGAATCAATAAGTGACCGAATATCTGAAAATGTCACATATGTTCCTTTAGACACGATAGATCTTGGGAATTGTCGCAAATCGGGCGATCATGAAACTTTGAGGCTACGCAGGCATTTAGGAAACACGTGCCGCCGTTACGAAGCGGTTCGCTTCATTGGAGACTAAGGAGAGCAATATGAAAAATGCAGTTCTTGGAATAATGGTGGTGGGCTCGATGGTCTTCTTGACCGCGCCGTCGTATGCGGGAGAAGATTGCTTAGGTCTTA
>DATARJ010000245.1:0-8881 GCA_036264205.1 Methylocella sp. | reverse complement strand
CAACCGGAGCCTTTTCCAAGTCTTCGAACGAGTTACACATCATGAGCCGTTCTTCCTCCGTTTGCCGCCGAGACCACCGCCGAAAACGCGCGTATGGCCGCGGACGCCTGGAACGCGCGGCGTATCCCCTGATTAGGGGGTGCGTCCGATTAAATCCCGTGACAAAGTCATTTTATGCCAATAATGAAGGAAGCCAAATCTTAACAAAAAGGAAATGGCATAACGAAGGAGCTGCGACTTGCGCCGTTCAATTCGCGGCGCATACGTCTGACTTCGCCCGCCGAAAGGAAGAAGGGTAAATAGGGGGCACGCTCATGGCAAGCGACGAAAAGCCAGGGACAAAATTGGCAAGCGGCAGCGCCATCATGGTTGCCCTTGTCGCGACAGGCTTTTATTTTTTCCATCGCGAGGCACCGCTGGTGGACATGCGTCCACTTGCGGAAGCACGCCTCGAAGAGCACGCGGCGCCACAGGAGGTCGAGGCGCGTCTGTGGCAGGATCCGATTGGAGCAGTCGACAAATTTCGCGATAGATCGGGCGCGCGGGATGTTGAGCAAAAGTGCCTGGCAAATCCACTCCTCGAAGCGCCTCCTTGCAAACTGCCTCTCGGCAAGAACGATAAGAAGACTTTGGTGCTTGGCGTCACCGTCTCTGGGGCTCCTTACCCGGAAGACATCGAGCGACGGCGCCGCACACGCTATGCCGTGCTGGCCGGCCTTGAACAGGCCCGTTTCGGACCCGAAGACAGGCGCCACATCGGTTATTTTGTGTGGTCGCAATCGCCTTCCCAGGCGCCTTTTTTGTCGAAAAAAGCACTGGAGCTGCCGCTCCTGGCATGGGGCGTGCCCGCTTCCGCGCACTTTGCTTGTGTGAGCGCCGCTTGTGTGAGCACCGCAACAATGGTTCACGGCGTGTGGCCGCTGTTCAGCTTATTTCAATCCCTGCCCGATGCTGCCTTGGCGGAACCCGCAATCGTTCCATACGAACGGTTCAAGAGGCTTCCGGACGCGCCGGAAGCCAACGATTTGGTAGATAGCGTCCTGGTCCTTTGGCTAAAAGACGACGTTCTGATGCAGAAGCCGCTCACAGCGCTGGACGCTTTGGTGGGCAAACTACATCGCGATCAAAATTCGGCCAATCGCGATCAAAACTCGGCCATCAAATTTATAGGTCCATCTTCATCGGATATGCTTCAGGAAATGGTGAACGAAGCGCTGGCACAAAACGGCTTCACTTGCAGCGGGGCCAAAAGTGGTTGGAGAAATCTCGATGACGTAAGGTTTTACTCATATCTCGCGGGCGCGCCGGATGAATACCTGTTCGGCAATTTGCATAATTCGTGCGGCGGTTCGCTCCAAAACGATTTCGAGAACCTTGGGATTCATTTGCAGAGAACAGTAGCGACCGAAGACACGCTGGCAAAGGGTATTCGTGACGAGCTTTCGCTTCGACGGATCGACCCAGTTTCTGATCATATCGCGTTGATCTCGGAGTGGGACACGCTTTATGGCCAGACACTCCCGAAAGCGGTCGAGCACGCATTCGCTCCCGATGGTCCAACCTCGATTCACAAATTTACGTATCTCAGAGGTCTCGATGGCCTTTTGCCTTCGAGCGCTGGCAAGGAGGACGCGAAGCAAGAGAAATCCACAAATACGGGAACAAAAACGAGCGGCTCGTCAGATTTTTTCAAGATCGAAAACGACACTCAGAGCCTTGAGCGTCCAATTGGCGAGAGCCAATACGATTATCTCCGGCGAATCAGCGCGCAACTCCACAAGGTCGATGACGATCTCCGGAAGCAAGCGCATAAAGAAGGACAGGAAAAGAAAATAAAAGCGATCGGCGTCCTCGGCGGCGATGTGTTTGACAAATTGCTAATCCTGCGGGCGCTGCGCCCGGAGTTCCCCGAGGCGCTGTTTTTCACGACCGATTTTGATGAAGCTTTCACGATCAAGAGCGAGCTTCCCTTTACGCGCAACCTCCTAATCTCGTCGAGCTTTGGCCCAAATTTGAGCGAATGGTTGCAAGGCGACATTCCATTTTTCCGCGACACATATCAGGCTTCGGCATTTCTCGCCACACAGGTTGCAGTAGGTCACCTGGCCAAAAAACTGGAAGAAACGCCGAACCATTTCGGAACCGACCTATCCAGCCAGCTTCGTGTTCCGCGCCTGTTCGAGGTCAAGCGAAACGGCGAGGTATTGCAATTTGCCTGGGGGCAACCCTCTTCTTCAAAAGAGACTGACAGCCCAAGACACGAGGGCTATCCGCCACACCACAAGAATAATCCGTTGGTAGCCGCCTTGGTAGAAAGGCGTTCGGCATCGCCATGCTTGAAAGGCGCCGATGGGATCAATTGTGACTTTGGTCAACCGATCGATGTTGAGCAAAACACAAACAATCCGGCCGATCCGAAGCCCTGCTGGAACGGCGATAACGTGACAAACTGCGGATATATCCAGCCGGTGGATACCAAGGAATTGAAAAACCCTTCTAACCCAGGCGGTCCGAAAGTGATCGAAAAGCCGTTTCCGACACTCGGAGAAGATAGCCGCAAAAACTTACCCATCGGTCTTGCCTTGGGCGCTGTCCTCGGCTTGGGGGTGTTACTCGGCTCTCCCTACGTTCGAAAACACGCTTTCCTCGAGGTTGTTCTTCTCATCCTCGGCCTCGGGGTGGGTTCTTGGATTTGCATAAATTGGGAGCCGATCGCGCAACATCTAACCGAAAAAGGGGAGGGCGAGCCGATTGCGATCCTGGACGGCGTCAGTGTCTGGCCCACCATTTTGCTGCGCGGTCTCGGAATTATTCTCTCCATCTATTTCTTCCTGCGCATAGTTGGCGGTCTCGGTAAGAACCTTGAGGAGATTGCTTGGGAATTGGAACTGAGGCCAAAGCCAGAGCCTTTGTGGAGACAGCTCACGGGCATTCAAGACATTCTCACGTTCTGGAAATGGCTCAAGAGCCTGTATCACACTTTCCGCCAGGACATTCTCACGTTCTGGAAATGGCTCCGGAGCCTGTTTCAGACTTTCCGCCATAACAATGGGACGGACTGGAATGAGCCCCTCGACGTTGAAGCCGCCTGGTGGACCTATGTTGGTCGTGAGCGATTCTGGCCGCGATTCATCCGTGCGGCTCTTTGCACTGCACTCATGATTGGGATTTTCATTTATGTACTGGAGCCAATGTTTGGCGTGCCGGCGCACCCAACACGAGGCCCTCTTGCTTTCAAGTTCTATTTTCGGACGACCATAGGGGATGTCTTATGCATGGATTTTCTGACTTTTTTTGTCTTCGACGCGACTTTGTCTTGCCTGCTCTTCGTCAACAAGCTGCGCCGCGCCCAGTCGCTATGGCCGCAGGCAACCTTAGGAGTCTATAAGGGCCGTTTGCAACTGCAAACCAATCTTATTCATGACTGGATCGACCTAGACTTTGTGGCGAAGCGGACGAAGTGCATCGGTTCGCTGATCTATTTTCCCTTTGTACTTATTGCCTTGCTGATTGTGTCCCGCAGTACAATCTTCGCCAATTACGCCCCGAGTCTGACAATCCTCATCGCGCAGGGGATAACGCTTTCCATTGTTTTCAGCTGCGCCATCATGATGTGTTGGGTAGCGAGGGCCACACGAGATATTGCCAAGCAACATCTGACGGAAGGAATCATTCGCGCCAAAGACGCGGAAAGTAAGCTGCGTTTAGCGGAGCAGCTGGAAAAGTTGTTGGTCCTGGTTGCTCAACTCAACGGAGGCGCGTTTAGTCCGCTCACTCAACAACCCCTGGTCAAGGCACTGCTTTTCCCATTGAGCAGCGCGGGTTGGGTCGCTCTCATCGAGAACGGAACACTCTCTGGCCTTTAAGCCATGCCTCCGGCTCAAAGCTCGCGTTGAACATGGGGCCTCTCCAAAACTAATCTTCATCCCACGAGACAGCCCTTTGACTTTGAACGCCTAAGAGAGTATCTTTTCCCAGTATCGGACCCGGTGCAGCCAGTTTGCGCCGGGCTTTTTTTGGCGGCTCTAGCAAGAAAAGACTGCGGCGAAGTGCGATAAGTTTGATGGCGAATGTGGTGGTAGTTGGCGCCCAATGGGGCGACGAAGGCAAGGGTAAGATCGTCGATTGGCTATCGCTCGAGGCCGACATCGTGGTGCGCTTCCAGGGCGGCCACAATGCCGGGCATACGCTCGTCATCGACAACAATGTCTATAAGCTCACGCTGTTGCCCGCTGGGGTAGTGCGGCCCGGAAAACTCTCGATCATCGGCAATGGCGTCGTCCTCGATCCGCATCATTTTGCAGATGAAATCGCCAAGCTCGCAACTCAGGGCATCGAGGTCTCGCCAAACAATTTGAAGATCGCCGAGAACGTGACGCTGATCCTCTCCTTGCACCGCGAACTCGACGCCCATCGCGAATCCGCAAACGTCGAAGCGGTGAAGATCGGAACCACCAAACGCGGCATCGGGCCAGCTTACGAGGACAAGGCGGGCCGCCGCGCGATCCGGCTCATGGACTTGGCCGAGCCGGACAGTTTGGATCAAAAAATCGCCCGTTTGCTTGCGCATCACGAGCCGCTGCGCCGCGGGCTTGGGCTCGAACCTGTCACGGCGAAGGCCATTCGCGCCGAACTCGATTGCGTCACGGCCAAAATTCTTCCCTTCATGGACGCGACATGGGAACTGCTCGAAGCCGCCCGACGCGCGGGCAAGCGTATTCTCTTCGAAGGCGCACAGGGCGCGATGCTCGATGTCGATCACGGCACGTACCCCTTTGTGACCTCGTCGAATACGGTTGCCGCCAATGCCGCCACGGGGTCGGGACTTGGCCCAAAGGCGATCGGTTATGTGCTCGGGATCGCCAAGGCCTATTCGACTCGAGTCGGCGGCGGGCCGTTTCCGGCCGAACTCCACGATGCCATTGGCGAGCGGATGGGCGACCGGGGGCGGGAATTCGGAACCAACACGGGACGGCGCAGGCGTTGCGGCTGGTTCGACGCGGTGCTCGTGCGCCAGGCGGTCAAAACCTCGGGGATCGACGGGATTGCCTTGACGAAGCTCGATATTCTTGACGGTTTCGCGGAGATCAAGGTCTGCGCCGGCTATCGTCTCGATGGCCAGCGCATCGGCAGATTGCCGGCGAGCCAGGCGGCGCAGGCAAGAGTCGCTCCGATCTATGAGACAATCGAAGGGTGGAAGGACACGACGGCTGGCGCCCGTTCCTGGGCGGCGCTTCCGGCGCAGGCGATCAAATATGTCCGCCGCATCGAGGAATTGATCGAGGCCCCGGTCACGCTTCTCTCGACCAGCCCCGAGCGTGCCGATACGATCGTCGTTCACAATCCCTTCCGCGATTGATCGGCAAAGTTCCGCGGCGGGATTGACGGATGGCCGATCAAATGCTCTCAACACGATATGGCTGACTATTACCCGCTGCTCGCCAAGGCCGTCGCGGGCCTGCCGGAGTCGACGGCTGAAGCACGCCACGCCATTTACGAGCGGGCGCGCGGGGCGCTTTTCGGCCAATTGCGCAATCTCGATCCGCCGGTGCCGGAGGAGGCGATCGAGCGCGAAGCGCAAGCCCTGGAAGTGGCGGTTGCCCAGCTTGAAACGGAAATTGCGTCGCGGTCGGATACCGGAGGCGGCGTGCCCGTGGCCGAACCGAATCTCGCGGGCCTTGGGCCAACGGCTGGGAGTCCAGCCAGACCATCCCCGGCGGTGCCGTTGCCTGAACCCGATCCGCCGGAAGGAGGTCCGCTCGGCCCGGCTCCATCCGCGCCAATTCCAAGTCCAGCCGCGCCAATGCCGCCGCCTTCGCGACCCCTCAAGGTTCGACGCGAGCCGCGGCCGCCCGGCGTGAACCCGAGCGCTCGACCGAACGGCGCGCCGCGGTCAGGCCCGTCTTTCAACGATGTGAGGCCGGCGGCTCCGGTGGCGCGGACTGCTGCGAATCCCTCGACTGCGCAGGGCGAGACTCAAGTCCCGGCAACAGGCACCGCTTTTCCCGGCCAAACCGCTTCGGCCGGGGGCGACCTCGATGCCTTTGCCCCGGCCCCGTTAGTCCCGGAGGCCCATGCCGCGGAAGCGCCTGCCGTTGAAACGCCTGCCCCGGAAGCGCCAAACCCGAGCCCCGAAAGTTCCGAACCGGCGGCGAGAATGCGGCTTCAAGCTCAACATCCTTTCGCACCTCGGCCCGCGCGAGATGCGGGTCCGGCAAAGCGCTTAGTGGTGGTCGGTGGAATCGTCGGTCTAGTCGTCGCGCTTGTGGCGATCGCCGCCTATAAGTTGCGCGACCGCCCCGAAGATCTTGTGCGCCCGCAACCTCCTTCGCAATCGACCCAGGGCGAGGCCGGCGCGGGCGGCAAGATCGCCGACCGCATCGGCGTCGGCACCGATACACCTGGGTCTGCGCCGACTTCGGCCGGTGTGCCTACGACCGCCAATCGCAACGACGCCGCCAAAAGCAGTCCCGTCAATCCCCCCATCCCCGTCGCCCGCCGCGCCGCGCTTCTCGTGGAGGCGCCGGAGGAAAAATCCAAGGTGAAAACCTTTCTTGGCACGGTCGTCTGGCGGGTCGATAACGTCAGCTCTGGACCGGACGAGCCGCTCAGCTCAGCGGTTCGCGCCCAGATCGACATACCTGAAGAAAAGCTGCAGGCCGCGATGACGGTTCAAAAAAATTTCGACGGCACATTGCCCGCTTCCCATACCATGAAGCTGATGTTTGCCGTGCCGCAAGATAGCCCCTTGGGCAATATCCAGCAGATCAGCGTGTTACAAATGCGCCGCGAAGATTCCGCGACCGGCGAGTCGCTGAAGGGGATTACGGTCCCGGTCATGGAGAATTCCTTCCTCGTCGGTCTCACCCGCGGCGACGCCGAGGCATCCAATCTCGATCTTCTGCGATCACGCGAATGGTTGGACGTTCCGATGGTTCTGGCCAATGGCCATATCGCGAAATTGACCTTTGAAAAAGGACCCTCGGGGCGGCGCGCCTTGGATGACGCGATAGCGTCCTGGCAGGCGCAATAATCAAGAAAAACGGCCTCCGTCTAATAGGCAAATATTGTTATAGTTTCGGCAATGCAGCCCTCCCGAAATGGAAGGTTTTTTGCGGAACAAGAATAAACCATGACGAATGTGGTGAGTGAAGCGGTGAGACTCCGCCATGACATTGCGGTTCACTGCCAGGGGCTGACAAAGTCATATGGCACAGGCGGCACGAAGGTGATGGCGCTACGGGGCATTGACCTTGATGTGCGCCGCGGCGAGCTGCTCATGCTCGTCGGTCCTTCGGGGTCCGGGAAGACGACTCTGATCTCCATAATTGCGGCTATCCTTGAGGGGGATGCCGGAATGTGCGAGGTGCTGGGCCACGACTTGCGACATCTGAGCCCGCGTGAACGCGCGCACTTGCGAGGTGTTGCAGTTGGATTCGTTTTTCAGCTTTTCAACTTGCTGCCCGCGCTCACCGCCATTGAGAATGTCGCCGTGCCGTTGCTTATCAACCGTTTCTCTCGCAGCCATGCAGAAGCCCAGGCAAGGGAAGTTCTCGAAACGGTTGGGCTCGGCGCGCGCCTGAGCGCCCTTCCGGCACAGCTTAGCGGTGGGCAGCAACAACGCGTGGCGATCGCCCGCGCCTTGGTGCACGACCCGAAGCTGATCGTCTGCGACGAGCCTACGAGCAACCTCGATCACGAAACAGGGCGCAGTGTGATGGAGGTGATGCGGCGCGTTGCGAAGAGGCCTGACAGAGCACTCATCGTGGTCACCCACGACACGCGCATTTTGGAGTTCGCCGATCGCATCGCCCGCATGGACGACGGAAAGATCATCGAGGTCGTCGATCGCAAGGAGTGCGAGCGTCTGCAATGATTGGCAAGTATATGCTTCCGGCCGTCGCAATAATCGGCCTCGCTGTCGCCATCAGCACGGTCATTAAGGGCAACCAGACCACGCCACTTGTCGAGCCGGCGGTCCAGTCGGCCAAAGTACCTTTTGCCTCATATGTCGCGGGTGCGGGCATGATCGAGGCTAGCACCGAAAACATTGCGATAGGGACACCGGTCTCTGGTGTCGTCGCGGCGATCTACGCCACGTGGGGTGACCGAGTCAACGCCGGCGACCCTCTCTTCAAGATCGACGACCGCGATTTGCAGGGCCAGCTCCCCGTCGCCGTCGCCAAGGTCAAGGAGTCTGAGGCAACCCTCGCGAAGACTAGGAATTTGCTCAAGATCGCCGAGGGCTTAAGAATTGGGAGTTCTATCAGCGGCGTGGATCTGGCGAACCGCCGCTTTGACGTGGCGATCAACGAGGCAGTACTCGAATCGGCAGCAGCCCAGGTCGAGCAGATCAAGATCGAGATCGAGCGGCGCACGATCCGTGCCCCTGTAACTGGCAGCATCCTGCAAATCAAAACGAGGCTGGGCGAGTTCGCGCAGGGCGGCGTGCTGGCCACGCCACTCATGCTGCTCGGCGACACGAAGTTCTTGCACTTGCGCGTCGACATTGATGAGAACGATGCGTGGCGGGTCCAGCCCGGAGCTTCGGCCTTGGCCTTCATTCGCGGCAACCCTAATCTGAATGCGCCGTTGCAATTCGAGCGCTTCGAGCCCTATGTCATCCCGAAAGTCTCACTTACCGGCCAGAACACCGAACGTACCGACACGCGCGTGCTGCAGGTCATCTACAGTTTTGATCCTGCGGCGCTGCCGGTCTATGTCGGCCAGCAAGTGGATGTGTTCATCGAGGCTCCGCCGATCGGGAGGGCAAGCGCCCGGATGGATACTCCGAGGAAAATACGATGATGTTGCACTCAGGACTCTCTATGCCCGCAACTTCTGCCCAAGGAAACCCTAGGTGCTGCGCGTGGCTTTGAAA
>DATARJ010000227.1:0-12702 GCA_036264205.1 Methylocella sp. | reverse complement strand
ACCCGTTCGTCTGAAAGACTATAGGGTTCCCGATTATCTGATCGACAAGGTCGCTCTCGATGTCAAGCTTCACCCGACGGCAACGCGAGTCCTAGCCCGTCTCGCCATCCGCCCGAACCCGTTGGGGCGGCCAAATGCCGCCCTTGTCCTCGATGGCGATGGACTTTTCGCGACGAAGATCGCGCTCGATGGCCGGGACCTCGATATACACCGGACGGAGGCGTGGAACGGCGTTGTGACGCCGGATCAGTTCACGTTGAACGCCCCGCCTAAGCGCCTGTTCGTGCTTGAAATCGCGACCGAGGTCGATGCCGCGGCCAATACGCGCCTCATGGGACTCTACCGCTCCGGCTCCGCCTATTGCACGCAGTGCGAGGCGGAAGGCTTTCGCCGCATCACCTATTTTCTCGACCGTCCCGATGTGCTGAGCGTCTACACGGTAAGGCTGGAGGCGGACATTTCCGACGCGCCTCTCCTGCTCTCGAACGGCAACAAGATCGCCTCGGGCAAAATCGAAGGAACGCCGCGTCATTTCGCGGTTTGGCACGACCCTTTTCCAAAGCCCTGCTATCTCTTCGCGCTCATTGCCGGCGATCTTGGGTCGATTTTCGACAAATTCATTACCCGCTCCGGACGTAAGGTCGCGCTCGGCATCCACGTCGAACATGGCAAGGAACCTTACGCCGCCTACGCCATGGATGCCTTGAAACGGGCCATGGCCTGGGACGAAGAGGTCTACGGACGTGAATACGATCTTGATGTTTTCAATATCGTGGCGGTCTCCGATTTCAACATGGGAGCGATGGAAAACAAGGGACTAAATATCTTTAACGACAAATATATTCTTGCTTCGCCTTCGACCGCGACAGACACCGATTATGCGCAGATCGAGTCAGTGATCGCGCATGAATATTTTCACAATTGGACCGGCAACCGTATCACCTGCCGCGATTGGTTTCAGCTCTGTCTCAAGGAAGGCCTGACCGTTTTCCGCGACCATGCGTTTTCGGCCGATATGCGCTCGGCCCCGGTGCGCCGCATCGGCGATGTGCGCACCATGCGGGCCCAACAATTCCCGGAGGACGCGGGGCCGCTCGCACATAACGTCCGGCCCGACACCTACTTTGAAATCAATAATTTCTACACCGCCACGATCTATGAAAAAGGCGCCGAAATCATCCGCATGCTGAAGGTGCTCATCGGGAACGATGCCTTTCGCAAGGGCATGGATCTCTATTTCGAACGCCACGATGGAAAGGCGGCGACGATCGAGGATTTCATTTCCTGTTTCGCCGAAACGTCGGGACGGGATTTGACGCAATTTTCGCGTTGGTACAACCAAGCGGGCACCCCTCTCGTCGAAGCCACGGCATCCTACGACGAAGCAGCGAAAACCTTCACGCTGGATTTCGTGCAATCGTGCAAGCCAACACCCGGCCAGGAGAAGAAGGAGCCCTTTGTCATTCCTATCGCGCTCGGTCTCGTCGCTCCCGGCCGGGGCGACCTCGAACTGCGCACCGGCGGCCACGATGGGGCAAGCGCGTCGGAACTGTCGCGCGGGGTGATCGAGCTCTCAACCACACGGCGACGCGTCACCTTTTGCAACATGCCAAGCCGCCCGGTTGCGTCCCTGCTGAGGGGGTTCTCGGCGCCGGTCCGGCTCGATACCGCGGCAAGCGAGACTGATCTCGTTGTGCTTATTTCGCATGACAGCGATGGTTTTAATCGCTGGCAGGCGGTGCAGACCTATGCCGCCCGCCTGCTTCTGCGCTCGGTCGAATGCATCCGCGCCGGAAAGGTGCCCGATCGGGACAAGGAGTTTGTCGCCGCGATCGCCACCGTGATTGAGAAAAGCGCCGATCCGGCTTTCACCGCGCAGGCAATTACCTTGCCGAGCGAGGCCGACATCGCCCGCGAGATCGGCGAGAATGTCGATCCGAACGCGATCCATTTCGCGCGCGAAGCTCTGCGCAAGGATATCGGACAGGACCTCAACAAAATATTGCTTGCGACCTACGCGCGGCTGGCTCCGGACAGACCTTATTCACCAGACGCCGCTGCCGCGGGGCGGCGGGCTTTGCGCAATGCCGCGCTCGATGTTTTCGCCGCCGGTGACAAGATCGAAGGCGGGCTTCTCGCCACGCGTCAGCTCGAAGGCGCCACCACCATGACGGATGAGATTGCCGCGCTCGGCGTGCTCGCGCATATCCCTGGACAAGAACGCGAAACCGCGCTCGAGGCCTTCTACCGCGCCCATGCAGGCGAACCGCTCGTCATCGACAAATGGTTTGCCCTGCAGGCGACGATCCCCGAAAGAGGCACGCTCGACCGGGTGAAAACCCTAATGGAACACAGGGCTTTCTCGTTTAACAACCCAAACCGGATGCGCTCACTCGTCGGCTCCTTCGCCGCCATGAATCCGACCCAGTTCAACGCGGAAGACGGCAGCGGCTACGATTTTATCGCGAAAATTGTCCTCGACCTCGATGCCAAAAACCCGCAAGTCGCGGCGCGCCTGCTTTCGGCTTTCAAGAGCTGGCGGACGATGGAACCCAAACGGCGATCTCTCGCCAAGGCGGCGCTGCGCCACGTCGCCGGCGCGGCCGGACTCTCTCCCGATGTCAAGGACATCGCCGAACGTTCGCTCGCTTGACCATCGCCGCCACAAAGCTTGAGGATCCACTATGACCGAGGCGCTCTGGACTGCCGTAGACGAATATATCACGAAGATGCTTGTACCGCCCGACCCGATGTTGGATGCGGCGCTGGAGGCGAGTGATGCCGCGGGCCTCCCGGCCATCCAAGTTACGCCAAACCAAGGCAAGCTCTTGCACCTCTTGGCCCGCCTTCAAGTCGCGCGGAGAATTTTGGAGATTGGCACGCTCGGCGGCTATAGCACCATCTGGCTCGCCAGGGCGCTGCCCGCCGATGGCCGCCTGATCACGCTCGAGGCCGACGCCAGATATGCCGAAGTGGCGCGCGCGAATATTTCCCGCGCGGGCTTGGATGCCACGGTCGACCTGCGGGTTGGCCGTGCACTGGAGACGCTGCCACCAATCGCCGCCGAGGGCGGCGGGGCATTCGATCTCACCTTCATCGACGCCGACAAGCAAAGCATCCCCGAATATTTCAGGTTCGCCCGCAAACTATCCCGGCGGGGCAGTCTCATCATTGTCGATAACGTTGTACGCGACGGCAGGGTCATCGATGCCGCGAGTCACGATCCCGATATCCAGGGGATACGCAGATTTAATCGGTTGCTCGCCGCCGAGCCCGGCGTCTGCGCCACGGCGATCCAAACGGTCGGAGCCAAGGGCCACGATGGTTTCGCCATCGTGCTCGTCACCGATGACACATAGATAGCTTGTAGAACAGGAAATTAATTGTCATAAAAGAGTCAGATAGCTGATGCCGTGGCGATGAAAGAGCGCGACGAGTGTATGGTTGGCAACGCATGTCGGAAATGAACGTTTTCGCGATCGTCTGGTGTCGGCGGGACCCCAGCGATACGAAAGATAAGATCGGTCATTACGTCGTTTGGGACCCGATTAGGCGCAACGTTCACGATCCCCTCAGGGACTCGGAAGTAGATTACTCGCGCATCCCTTGGCGTCCGGTTTCATAGCTCTTGGTTACCCGAAAGTCAGCGCCCCAATTTGAACAGCGTTGCAGCGGGTAATCCATAACGCACAGATAGGCAGTCGCGTCATGTAGCCTCTTCAGCGCGCGCCTCGGCTGGCATTTGCGGTACTCCTCGCCCAGGGGCTCGTGGCGGCCATCTTCAGCGCGGCGATCAAATTTGCGTTCATTTTTCATTAATTTCTGGACAAAAACAAAAAAGTGAGCCTCTGATGGAATCGATTCGGAGAGATGCGGCACATCGCTCCGGTCGGTTTCGAGGGGGCCTGACATGGCGCGCGCGGATTCTGCGCATGCCCCCGTTCGACTGGGGGCGGTGCGGGGACTTGCATGTACGGCGACGCAGCCCGCCGTTCGGCGTTTAGCCCGGCGGGAAATTTGGGTGCGGCGCGCGGTCCCCGTCACGGTGGCGCTCTTTGCCGGCGCGCTTGTCGCGATCACGGTCGTTATGACGCGCGAGGCGCATGATCGCGCCGTAACGGATGCCTTCACCGACATCGAATTGACCGCCGGCGTCGTAACCGGCAATCTCAACGGCGCGTTTAGGGATTCGCTCAGAACCGATCCGGCGGCGGCTCTGGCGCGGGCGGTGCCTTCCCGCGCCTTGGCGCGCGGGCAGCGGCTGGTCGTAACCGGCGCCGCCGGCGACATAGTCGCCGCCGCTCCCGCGCTATCCGGCTCCAACGCCACGCTCACCGATTATTTGGGGCCCTCGCAGCCATTGACGATTTTCGCGGAAAAAGCCGGCGTCTTGCGGATCAACCTCGCGGACGGCGCGGATGCCTTGGCGGCCGTGCGTACGCTCGATCCGCCGTTCGGCCAAATCGCTATCGTTCATCCCATGGCGGCGGTCCTCGCCGAATGGCAAGCGGCGGCGTTTCGCGCAACCATGCTTTCGATCTGCACGGTCCTTGTACTGATTGCTCTGGCGGTCGCGTATTTCTGGCAGGCTTCGCGCGCACGCGAGGCCAATCAATTGTGCGAGAGGATGCAGAACCGGGTCGACACTGCGCTTGGCCGGGGACGCTGCGGACTCTGGGATTGGGATCTCGCACGCGGGCGCATTTACTGGTCGGATTCGATGTACGAGATGCTTGGCATGACGCCGGCCGGCCAATTCATGTCCTTTGGCGACATCAACGAGCTGGTTCATCCGCAGGATGGTGCCCTCGCGACGATGGCCGAGATGCTGACCGGTTCGCAAGCGGATTCGATCGATCACGCTTTCCGGATGCAGACTGTAAACGGCGAGTGGATCTGGGTGCGTGCGCGGGCCGAGCTCGTGCGGGAGCGGGCGGGCGAATCCCCGCACCTTGTCGGCATCGCGGTCGACATCACCGAACAAAAAGCCCTCGCCGAGCGCACCGCCACGGCCGACATACGCCTGCGCGACGCGATCGAGACCGTGTCGGAAGCTTTCGTTCTGTGGGACGCCGGCAACCGGCTCGTTATGTGCAATTCGAAATTCCAGAAATTCCATCATCTGGCGAGCGACGCAATCCTTGCCGGAACGCCCTATGCGCAGGTAATGGGGAAAGGGACGCCCCCCGTGATCCAGACTCAAATCGCGCTCGGCGACCGGCCGCTTGCTGGCGCGCGCACGTACGAGGCGCGTCTTGGCGATGGCCGCTGGCTGCAAATCAACGAAAGGCGCACCAAGGACGGCGGCTATGTTTCGGTCGGCACCGACATCACCGCGCTCAAGCGCCACGAGGAGCAATTGATGGACTCGGAACGCCGCCTCTTGGCGACCGTCGCCGACTTGCGCAAATCCCGTCAAACCCTGGAATTGCAAGCAAAGCAGCTCGCCGATCTCGCCGAGAAATATTTGGAACAGAAGGCCGAGGCCGAGAGCGCGAACCGGGCCAAATCCGAATTTCTGGCCAATATGAGTCACGAACTGCGGACGCCGCTCAACGCCATTATCGGCTTTGCCGAGCTGATGCACCAAGAAACATTCGGCGCTTTGGGATCGCCGAAATATGCCGATTATTGCAGCGACATAAGGCAAAGCGGTCAATATCTGCTCGGCGTGATTTCGGATGTCCTCGACATGTCGCGCCTCGAATCCGGCCGGGTGCGGCTTCAGAAGACCGATTTCGAGATCGATGCCGCGGTCAGCGCCGCGGTTGCGGCGGTTGCAACATTCGCCACCGAAAAGGAAATCAGCCTTCTCGCCGAAACCTTGCCGGACACGTCGATCCATGCCGATCGCGCCGCGATTGAAAAAATTCTCACGATCCTTTTGCGCAATGCGGTTAAATTCACCCCGACCCACGGCCGCGTCAGCGTCCGCACGCGGATCGTTCAGGGCGCTCTAAATATCTATGTCGAAGATACCGGAATGGGGATTCCGCCAGCGCCTCTGGCAAGGCTTGGCCGGCCGTTCGAACAATTGGACGGAACGCTCGACAACGGCATGAAGGGCTCGGGGCTTGGCCTCGCGATCGCACGTTCGCTCGTCGATTTGCATGGCGGCTCGATCCGCATCCGGTCATCGGTTGGCAATGGAACGATCGTCCTCGTCCATTTGCCCGAATCGCGCGACGTGCCGCGCCAAACGCTGCTTTTGGCGGCGGGCGCCTTGCGCCGGCCCGCGCAGCCGCAGCTGCGTGCCTCAGCGGGGTGACAAAACACTATCGCAAACACGGCGCACCTCGGCGCGGTTGTCGCATAGGCAGCTTTCGAGCCCGCCGATGCCCGGCTGCCCGGCCACTTTCGCGAGGCGCCGCTTGACCGCTTCGTTCGCCGCACGTGGGTCGGTACCCGGGTCCAGCGTCAGGCGCAGGATTTGCGTAACATCCGAAAAGAGGCGGTATGCGTTCACCAAAACGCGCGCGCTCTCCGCGCCAAGCAGTCCGCGCGTCGCCGCGGCCTCGATCACCGCCAAGGTCGAAACGCAAACCAGGCTTGGCTCGGCATGGGCGTGGCGGAGCAATAGATATTGGGCCAAGAATTCGATGTCGATAAGACCGCCCGCCGCTAGCTTCAGATCCCAGGGGTCGCCGTCTCCCTTCGCTTGCGCGATGAGGCGCCGCATTTCCAAAACATCTCGGCCCAGCGCGCTGCCGCGCCGCCGCATGAGCACGGCGCGGATAGCATCGCTGACTTCTTCTCCGAGCTGAAACTCGCCCGCGACCGGTCTCGCGCGCGTCAATGCCATATGTTCCCAGGTTTCCGCCTCCTTGGTTTGATAATCGATAAAACTCGCGAATTGGGTCGCGAGCGGTCCTTGACGGCCGGAAGGCCGCAAGCGCATATCGACCTCGTAAAGTCGGCCCCGCCGCGTCGGGACGGTCAAGGCGGAGGTCAGACGCTGCGCTAGCCGAGTGTAATATTGCATCGCGTGAAGCGGCCGCGAACCATCGGACTCCGGCCGCGCCGGATCGAAATCATAGATGAGCATAAGATCGAGATCAGAGGCCGCGGTCATTTCGCGCGAGCCAAGCTTGCCTAGCGCCAAAACGATTGATCTGCCTCCCGGCACGCGCCCATGCTCGCCCGCGAAGACGCGCTGGACATGAACGAGGCAAACCTCGACGATGCTCGCCGCCAGGGCCGAATAGGCGAGCGCCCCCACAGAAGGTTCGATCGTCGCGGACCACAGCCGCAGGCCGATGAGAAATAGTTCCTCCTTGGCGAAATCGCGCAGCGCATCGAGGAATTCCTCGGTCTCGAATTTATGTTGCAGGATTTGTCCGGCGCGTTGCCTGAACGCATTTTCATCGAGGGGAGCCTTGACGACTTCCGGATCGATCGCGGCGTCGAGCACATGCGGACGGCTTATGACGGTGCGCGCGAGCCTTGGCGCGCCGCCGAGAATTTCGCCGAACAATTCGCAGATCGGCGGATTGGATTTCAGTACCGAAAAAAGTTCGGCTGCGGCCGGCATGCCAGCCAGCGCGGAATCGAACGCGGCGAGCGCGGCATCCGGATCGCCTGAGTGCGCGAACGCCTGCAAAAGCAACGGCACCAATTCGGTAAGGACTTCCCGCGCGCGGGGGGTGCGCACGCCCGACCGGCGGCCGAAGTGCCAGCCCCGGATCGTCTCGGCGGCTTGGGACACATTCTTAAAGCCCAACCGCGACAATGTTTCGAGAGTTTCCGGATCGTCGCCGGCGCCGGTGAAAACAAGGCTCCCGGCTGCCGCATCGAGCCGCGGCGAATGTTCGAACAGCCGCCCATAATGATACGAGACGAGCCGCAGGCGATGCGTGACGTCGCCGCAGAACCGGCTTGTCCGCGTGTAGCCGCAAAATCTCGCGAAGCGCCCGAGGATATCTCGATCTTCTGGCAACCGCTGGGTTTGTTCATCGGCGACCATCTGTAACCGGTGTTCGATTTCGCGCAGGAAGAGGTAGGACGCGCGCAAGTCCACGACCGCCTCGCGCGTGACCCAGCCTTCCCTGCCGAGTTCATCCAGCATGTCGAGGGTGCGCGCGCCACGCAGGCGAGGCCGCTTGCCGCCGAAGATCAATTGCTGAGTCTGCACGAAAAATTCGATTTCGCGAATGCCGCCGCGTCCTAGTTTCACGTCATGACCGGCGACCGCGACCTCGGCATGTCCGCGGACCGCGTGAATCTGGCGCTTCATCGCGGCAATGTCCGCGATCGCGGCATAATCGAAATATTTTCGCCAAATGAATGGCGAGAGATTGGCGAGAAAAGTCACTCCGAGCGGCTTGTCGCCGGCGGCCGGCCGCGCCTTGATCAAGGCCGCGCGCTCCCAGTTCTGGCCAAGACTTTCGTAATAGGAATAGGCGGCGGGCAGCGCGATCGCCACCGCCGTCGAACCAGGATCGGGACGCAACCGCAAATCGACACGCAGGACATAACCGTCCCCGGTCCGCTCCTGGAGCAGTCGGACAAGCCCCTTCGTAATGCGCCCAAAGAGCGTCGCGGGCTCCACCTCTCCGGCGATCGCACCGCAATTGGGGTCGAAGAAGACCACGATATCGACATCGCTCGAATAATTGAGTTCGCGCGCGCCGAGCTTGCCGAGCGCTAGGATGACGAGACCACAGCCCTGCTCCGGGTTCGCGCCATCGGAAAGCCGCAGCCGGCCCGCGCGGGCGGCATCGCGCAATAGAAAGCGCAGCGCCACCGATAGGAAGACATCGGCGGCGCGCGACAACGCCTCGGTCGCCGCGATCCCATCGAAAACGCCGCCTAGATCGGCGAGCGCGACGAGAAGGGCCGTCTCCTGCTTCGCAAGCCGCAAGGTGCGCATGATCGCGGCCTCGCAGGAGGCCTGGCCGCAGGCTTCCTCGAGAGCGGCAAGGCACGTCTCGAGGCAGGCCGTAGGGGAAGTCTCAAGACATCGCTTGAGCCGGGAGGCGTTCGCCGTCGCAAGCTGCCAGAGAAATGGCGAATGATCGGCAAGCGCCAGAAGCAAAGCGCGCACACCCGGCTCATTGGCGAGGCTTTGCAATTCCGCGCCGCCGCCCATTGCCAGAAAGTCGGCAAGGCGGGATCCGGCGCGGCGCGCATCGTAAATTACCGGAGCGGTGCGCAGGCGCCGCCAAAGCGGAAGGTCCGCGTTGTCTTTTGGAGGAATATCGCTCATGCCGCCTTGTCCGGTTGCGGCACGGCAAGCGGCGCCCGTGGTTCGTGCCGGACAGGAGCCGCCGGAAGACGAATCACGACACGAAGGCCTGGCTTATTATCCTCGATCTGCAAGCTTCCATTGTGGAGGCGTGCCACCGCCACGGCGAGCGAAAGGCCGAGGCCAGATCCAGGGCGCGAGCGCGCGTTTTCGAGCCGGACGAATCGATCGAGCACGCGCAGGCGATCGTTCTCGGCGATGCCCGGACCGCGATCCGCGACGACGAATTCAACATTGCCGCCACACCGCCGCGCCGAGAGCTCAACGGTGCCTTTGGGGTCTTGCGCCGGCGCTCGATTCGGGCCGAGCCCAGCCGCCTCCGGCACCCCATATTTCAACGCATTGTCGAGCAGATTGGCGACGGCCTGACCGGCAAGCTCCCGGCTTCCATGCAGATAGAGCCCCGGCTCGGCGGAAATTGCGAGCGCGATGCCGCGTTCTTCCGCCACCGGCTCGTAAAGGTCGCCGACGTCTCGCGCGACGGACGCGGCGTCGAAATCGATCATGCCTTCGCGCCCGGCGCCTGCTTGCGCGCGGGCGATGCTTAACAGCGCGTCGAAGATTTGGATCAGCCGCTCGGATTCGTCGAGAGCTTTTTCCAGCGCGCCGCGATATTCCTCCGGGCTTTTGGCGCTGCGCAATGCTTGTTCCACGCCGCTGCGGAGACGGGTCAAGGGGGTCTTGAGATCGTGCGCGATGTTGTCGGAAACTTCTTTCAATCCCGCCATCAATATAGCGATCCGCTCCAGCATGGCGTTGAAATTTTGCCCGAGCCGGTCGAGTTCGTCGCCGGTCCCGGTAAGCCGCAGCCGGCCGGAAAGATCGCCGGCGACGATTGCCTGGGCATTGGCGTTGATTGCATCGACACGATTGAGGACGCGCCTTGCGACCCAGAGCCCGCCAAGGGTTCCGATCACCACGAGCCAAAGCAGCGAGGTGAGCAGTGCTTCGCCGAGAATATGGCGCAAGCTTTCGCCTTCCGCGAGGTCGTGCCCGACGAGCAGGTGGAAACCGCCCGCCAAGACAAAATTGCGGGCGAGCGCCCGGTGTTTTCCGCCCGTATCGCCCGGGGGCTGGTAAGCCGTTTCGACGAGGCCAGGACGGTTCAGAATATCCGGCGGCAGGCTCACGATATTGCCGGCGATCGGTTCTCCCGCCGCGGTGGTGACCAGGTATAGACCCGCGCCGGGCCGGCGGGTCCGTTTTTGGATGATGTTGACAAGGCGGCGCATGCCGCCTTGCGCATATTGCTCGGAAAGCCCGGTTATATCGGTGTCGATTGTCTGCGCGATCTGGGCGTCGATCAGGTGCTCCATGTTCCAGCCGACAGCGCCGAGGACAAGCCCGGCGCCGATCGCGGAAACCGCCAAATAGGCGAGCGATATCTTGAACACCGTGGTGCGAAAGAGCTTACCGAGAGCCATCGCGTATCATGTATCCGGCACCGCGTATCGTCTGGAGGAGCGGAGGGTCGAAGCCTTTATCGATCTTGGCGCGCAACCGCGAAATATGAACGTCAATGACATTGGTTTGCGGATCAAAATGATAGTCCCATACGTTTTCAAGCAGCATGGTCCGGGTGACCACTTGGTCCGCATGTTTCATCAAATATTCGAGCAAGCGGAATTCCCGCGGCTGCAATTGAATTTCCTTGCCGTCGCGCGTAAGCCTGTGGGCAAGACGATCAAGTTCTAGGCCATTCACGCGAAAGACGGTCTCCTCCCCCAGGCCCGGCCGGTTTCGCCGGGCGAGCACCTCGACCCGCGCCAAAAGCTCGGAAAACGCGTAAGGCTTGGCGAGATAATCGTCTCCGCCCGCGCGCAGACCCTTGACGCGGTCGTCGACCTGTCCAAGCGCAGACAGGATAAGCACAGGGGTCAGGATTTTTTGCGCGCGCAGGCTGCCAATGAGCGACAGTCCGTCGAGTTTCGGCAGCATGCGATCGACAATCAAAACATCGTAGGTCTCATCGCGGGCACGGGCGTAGCCGTCAAGGCCGTCGCCGACATAATCGGCGACATGACCGGCCTCCCGAAATGCCTTGACCATGTAGTAGGCGGCTTCGGAATCGTCTTCGACGATGAGGATGCGCATGAGCGACATATAGTTTATCCCTATACAAAGCAGCAGGCCGGAAGTTGCCTTCCGGCCTGTCGCCTCCTGGAGCCGGCGCCGCAACGGGGGGGGCGCGGTACCGGCCCGTCAAGCCTCGGGGACGTGAGGCTCAGGAAGCCGGTTTGACCTCGATCGCGACGAAATGGGTGCCTTCGCTGCCCTTGACCCGCAAAAGGACGGCCTTGCGATTGTCCTTTTTGGCCTCGGCGAGCACCGCGCTGACGTCCGCCGGCTGGTTCACCGCACGGCCGCCCGCCTCGAGAATGACATCGCCGATCTGCAGGCCCTTCTGCGCGGCCACGCCGTCGGGATCGATGTCGGATATGACCACACCATGGCTTCCCGCCCCCTCGACGCTGGAGGCGGGGGCGAGCTTGAATCCGAGGCCGCTAAACGCATTATTGTCCTGGCTCATGCCTGGATTTACGCGCGCTTCCTTGTCGTCCGGCAGGGAACCGAGCTTTACCGACGCGGTTTTCTCCGCTCCCTCGTGCCAATAGATCAAATCGGTCTTTTTCCCCGGGCCGAGGGCCGCCACTTTGCGGGCGAGGTCGCGCGGACCGTCGATCCGCTCGCCATCGATCCCCAGGATCACGTCGCCTGATTTAATTCCGGCCGCGCTTGCCGGAGAATTCGGCTGGGCTTCCGCGACGAGGGCCCCTTTAGTGGACTTCAGGCCGAGGCTATCGGCGATTTCCGAGGTCACCGGCTGAATCTGGACGCCAATCCAACCCCGCGCGACCACGCCTTTGTCTTTTAGCGCCGCGATGACGTTTTGCGCGGTCTCGGCAGGAATCGCAAAACCAATTCCGACGCTGCCGCCAGAGGGCGAGAAAATCGCCGTATTGACGCCGACCACTTGACCTTGAGTATTGAACGTGGGACCGCCCGAATTGCCGCGGTTGACCGGCGCATCGATTTGCAGGAAGTCATCGTAGGGCCCGGCGCCAATGTCGCGCCCGCGCGCCGAAATGATGCCCGCGGTCACCGTCCCACCCAATCCGAAGGGATTGCCGACCGCGATCACCCAGTCGCCCACGCGGGGCGCGGCGGTGGCGAAGTCGACATGCTGATAGGGCCCGCCTTGCTTGATCTTCAAGAGGGCAAGGTCGGTTCTCTTGTCGGTTCCGACGATGGTTGCCGGAACGGTCTTGCCATCGTCCAAGGTCACCGCGACCTCGGTCGCATTCTCGACGACGTGGTGGTTGGTGACGACATAGCCATCGGAGGAGATAATAAACCCCGAGCCTTGCGCCTGGGTGAGGTGCGGCTTGACGTGATGATCTTGCGGCGTTCCTTCCTCGCCGAAATGTTTAAAGAAGCGCTCGAGCGGATCGCCCGGC
>DATARJ010000182.1:0-4041 GCA_036264205.1 Methylocella sp. | reverse complement strand
AGTTCAAAAAGCCCACGGCCGAAGCCGCCGAATAGTCTTGTCGTTCGCCATGAGATAAAAATCGCGGCCCCGCACCGGGCCGCGATTTTGTTGACCCATCGCAGCGCGAAGCCTTTTCGCGGCCTTCATTTGCTGCGGGCTGAATCGCAATCAGAACGGTGATGGTCCAGTCCAACTCCGTCACGCACGGTCTGCACTCCGACGCCGCCGATCCGCGCCGCATTTGAGCGTCGGCCGCCATCATAGATCGCGGGTCAAGGCGCGCCGCGCGCGCCACCCCTCGTAATGATCGGCAATGAGCCGGTCGAGAAGTCTGACGCCGAACCCGGAGCCCCAGCTTTGATTGATCTCGGTTGACGGCGAACCCATGCCGGTGCCGGCGATATCGATATGCGCCCATGGCGTGTCGTTGACGAAGCGCTGGAGGAATTGCGCGGCGGTGATCGACCCGGCATGCCGGCCGCCGATGTTTTTCACGTCAGCGACTTTCGAATCGATCATTTTGTCATAGGCTGCCCCGAGCGGCAGGCGCCATAGTTTTTCGCCGCTGGTGTTGCCCGCGGCGATGAGCCGCTCGCCGAGCTCGTCGTCATTGGTGAAAAGACCCGCGTGCTCCTGGCCGAGCGCGACAAGGATCGCGCCAGTCAGGGTCGCGAGATCGACAATGAATTTTGGTTTGAATTTATCCTGAACATACCAAAGCAGATCGGCGAGGACGAGGCGGCCTTCGGCATCCGTGTTGATGACTTCGATCGTCTGGCCGGACATGGATTTCACGATGTCGCCTGGCCGCTGCGCTTCCGGACCCGGCATGTTTTCGACGAGACCGATGGCGCCGACCACGTCCACGTTTGCCTTGCGTCCGGCGAGAGCCTGCATGAGGCCCACGACGCAGGCGGCTCCGGCCATGTCGCCCTTCATGTCCTCCATCCCGGCGGCGGGTTTGATCGATATGCCGCCGGTATCGAAGCATACGCCCTTGCCGACGATAGCAATCGGCTTCGACTTCCTTTTGGCGCTTTCCCTGGCGCTTTTCGCGCCGCGCCAACGCATGATGACGGTGCGGCTTCCGCGAACCGATCCCTGGCCGACCCCGAGAAGCGCGCCCATGCCGAGTTCGCGCATGGCGGCCTCGTCGAGGACCGTCACCTCGACACCGAGCTTCTTAAGCGCCGCGGCGCGACTGGCGAACTCTACCGGGTGGAGGATGTTCGCGGGTTCGTTGACAAGCGAGCGGGCGGTCAGCACACCCGCCGCCACGGCCTCCCTGCCTTTGGCTTCGCGGCGGACCGCGGCCGGCTCATCGACGGCAACAACAATATCGGCGCGGCCTTCGGTCTCCCCGTCTTCGTTCTTCTTGGACTTGTAGTGGTCGAACCGGTAATCGCGGAGCCACATCCCAAGCGTGAATTCGGTGGCCGCGCGGACCGGATCCTTGGGGGGGAGGGGCAGATCGAAGGCGACGATCGCGCTTGCGGCATGACCAAGCTTGCCCATCACAAAGCCGCCGAGGCCGGCATGGTCGAAGGGCTGTGGCGGCGCATTCTTTTTGTTTTGGCGCTCCCCATCCTCGCCGTCGCCATCGCCGCCGGTCCCGACCACGACCAACCGTTCGGCGGCAAGGCCGGCGGGCGCGACGAGATCGAGCGCGGTCAAAGGCTTCCCCTTGAACTTGACGGCGGCGGCCGCCTTCTTGATCAGCGCCTCTCCGCGAGCGCCAATGAGGCGACGGGTCGCCGTGCCGAAAGCGAAATCCTTGCCCATGAAAATGACCAGAGTCCGCGCCTGTCCGGCTTCGCCGCCAGTCCGTTCGGGCGAGGCGCGTGTTTGAACCGGCACCGCCGCGAGCGCGGTAAATTCGATTTTCATTTTTTCGGTCATTTGTTCCTCTGCCGCGCCGGGCGCGCGTTTGCGCCGCCGTGTTGCTGTGCTGGCGCGCTTCAAAACCGGTTTTTGGTTCCAGCGCAGCCCCCGTGGCTTCGCAATGCCGTTCATGCGCCTGGCCGTTGGGACCATCGGTTCGATCCTATCTGACGAACCTCCGCCTGGACGGGCAGGCGCGAGGGCTTCCCCCGGTGTCAACTTTAACCCTGAATGGGTACTCCTTCACAGCGCTACCGCCATTGATAGAAACGGCAGCGCGGATTCGCACGCAGCGCTGCCTCGCTGTATCCTAGAAACCGCCAGGAACGAAAGCAGAGATTCGCCGATTGGCCAGCGGCTGCGATTTTCGGCTTGAAATGAAGGCCTAGATGTCCGCGTCAATCGGCGCTTTTCGGGCTGTCGCGGTTTTTGAAGGTTTTGGCGGCGAGAGGATCGGCTTTAGGAAACGACGCCGCCGATGCCAAGCATGAGATGCTCCGGTCCGCGGAGCCACGCGCCGGGGCGATAGGGCGGCGGGTCTTCCAACAAGCGCGGATCGACAAGCCGCTTGGCGAGCGCGGCGAGTGCCGCCTCGGTCTCTAGCCGGGCGAGCGGCGCGCCAATACAATAATGTGGGCCTCCCCCGAAGCCGAAATGCGGATTATCGCCTCGATCGGGAT
Organism: Methylocella sp.; assembly: GCA_036264205.1. GTDB lineage: Bacteria > Pseudomonadota > Alphaproteobacteria > Rhizobiales > Beijerinckiaceae > Methylocapsa. The sequence goes on along the minus strand of DATARJ010000182.1, from coordinate 1,498 downwards.
CGAACCGGTCTGGATTTGCGAAGCGCTGCGGGTCGCGGTTGCCGGAAGCGAACAAAAGGACGAGCGGCGCGCCTTTCGGAATCGTCGTTCCCGCAATGTCGATTTTGGCCAGGGTCTTGCGGCTGCGGAAATGGACCGGCGGCTCGAAACGCAGCAGCTCCTCGACAACGCGTGGTGCAAGCGCGGCGTCCTGCCGCAGCCTCGCCAGCCATTCGCGATCGCGTAGCAGAGTGAGCATCCCATTGGCGATGAGATTGACGGTGGTTTCAAAGAGAATTGTCCGGCATGATTTGTCCAAGATCTTGCGCCGCCAATAATACCGCCGGTCTGGCAGAGAAGTCTCGCCTCGGAAAGTTCGCCCGCAGATCACTTGAGCCCGGGGTGCTTCCCAACCCAAACCTCGGATGCTCGCGCTAACAATCGATCGAGACATCACATCTCGACGAGCGCGCGGCGATCCGAAACCCTGGCCCAATCGCTCGTTCGTTCGCCACGCCCGGCACCCCGGCAAGGTTGACGCCTGGAATTTCGGAAACTGGTTGACGCCGATCTGGTGGTGCTATAGCTACAAAACTAGACCAGTTTTGGTCATTTCTGAGGGAGGAAGATAACTCAAAATCGTCTGACGAATATAAAGTAACAACATATGCAGATAAAAGGAATCTCAAATGTCTAAGAGAATTTGGATTATCGCCGGTTTCGCGGTCGCCGCGGCCGCGGGTTTGGGGATGCCGGGCGTTGCAGTGGCCCAAGTGGCGCCTGACCAAAAGTTAAGCAAAGTCGCCCCCCACGTGGCCGGTCTTCCGCAGCTCACGCCGCCCGGCGGCCGCATTCATATCTTGCCGACGGTGACGGGGGCCGCCGCCCTCGCAAAGGCGCTCGCGGACACCGGCCCGCTCCTTTACCATGGCGGACCGATCATGCAGACAGCCACGATTTACACCATTTTCTGGCTCCCGCCGGCGTTGCAGAACGGCGGTCCAACGAGCATCCCCCAGCACTACGCGCTAGTGAACATCTATCTCGTGGCGGACTATCCATTTCACGGGATCGATAACAACAATACGCAATATTTCCAAACTGTCGGGACCACAACGACTTATATCCTCAACGCCGGCGGCTTCGGTGGCTTTGCTGTCGATACCTCGCCCTATCCGGCCTCCGGCTGCACGGATACTGCCACTCCGGGCAACTGCATCACCGACGCGCAGATCCAGGCAGAGATCCAGAAGGTGATGGCTTCCAAGGGGTGGACCGGCGGGCTCAACAATCAATTTCTGCTCTACACCTCCAGCGGCGAGGGGTCGTGCTTCGATGCCACGAGCACGAGCTGCGCTTATGTTGGGCCAAACGGCTTTTGCGCCTACCATGGCTCTATCGGCACGTCTCCTCCCATCATCTACTCCAACATGCCCTTCGGCAACCTCAGCACCTGCCAGAGACCGGGTCAGCCGTCGCCGAACGGCGATCCCGTGGCGGACGCCGAAACGTCCATCGC
>DATARJ010000166.1:0-2104 GCA_036264205.1 Methylocella sp. | reverse complement strand
TTGCAACCTGCTCCGCGCCGAGCGGGCCTTGCGCAAGGCGCAGCCGCAAGGCGAGTTTGAGATTTTCCATCGCACGAACGATTTGCGGTGCCGGACCGCCGCCGTGGCGCGCGTTGATCGCCGCAATGCGGGCAAAAATCTCCTCGACCAGCCCGCGGTTGCGTTCCAGCACCGTCTCGCCTTCCGGTGTGATCGCATAGAGCTTGCGCGGCCCGTCGGTTGTCTCGACGCGAATCAGCCCTTGCTCCTCCAGCAGCGTCAAAGCCGGATAGACGATACCCGGACTGGGCGAATAGGCGCCGCCAAGGCGATCCTCGATCGCCTTGATGATTTCATAACCGTGCGAGGGCTTTTCGCTGATCAGTTTCAAGATGATCAGGCGGACATCGCCCTGGCCGAAGAAACGACGGCGAGCACCGAAGAGGCCGAAATGCCGACGCTCGCGGCCGCCGGCCCCGGCTGCACCTTCGCCTTGGGCGCAACAGTGTGAATAACGGTGGAAACGCATGGAAAACTCCTCCAGTGCTTGCTAAGATATATTTTGATCAGATATATCTCGTTATTCCTACCGCAAGGACCGCCCCGCAAAATTTTTATTCGAGTGGCCATCGAAGGTTTCCGCTAGGCCAGGGAAAACCTTTCGCCTAAGTCCGGCCAAAGAAAAGCAGGGACCGTGGCATATCCGTCATATCGCGGCCCTTGTTTCTGCTTTACAAAGGAGAAATCCTGCTCACCCATTTCGATTCGGACCTAAGATGTTTTTGCTCAGCCGCCGCTCGGTCATCGCCGGAGCATCCGTTTCCGCTGCAAGCTGTCTCGCCGGATGCGCCAACACGAACCCCAATTCCTCGCTAAATGCCGCCGCGCCACCGCCTTCGCCGGCGAACTCCGCCATGGCGGACGCCGTCGAGCCGAATTACAGCTCGATCTATGGGGAGGTCAAAGACACCAACTTCACCGTCCCCGCCGTCGAATTCTCGCGGGTCGATCGGGCGTTTTTGCGCCAGAACGTCAGCTATGACACCACGGAAGCGCCGGGCACGATCGTGATCGATCCCGCCAATCACTTTCTCTACCATGTGGAAGGCGGCGGAAGAGCCACCCGCTATGGCGTCGGTGTCGGACGCGACGGATTCCGCTGGACGGGGGAGGCGAGGATCAAGAGCAAGCAGGAATGGCCCGACTGGTATCCCCCTGCGGAGATGATCGAGCGTAGGCCCGACCTCCCGCCAAAGATGGTCGAGCTGCAAAGCGGGGAGGGCATGCATGGCGGCCCCGCCAACCCGCTCGGCGCCCGCGCCATGTACCTTTGGCAAGGGAACAAGGATACATATTTTCGCATCCACGGCACGAATGAGCCCTTTACGATCGGGACGAGCGGATCCTCCGGCTGCATTCGCATGTTCAACCAGGACGCAATGGATCTCTATCAGAAAACGCCGGTTGGCGCGCGGGTCGTGGTACTCCCATCGCCGGGGGCCATCGCGGTCAAAGACACGCGCGTCTAAGCTTGCGGGTCATCTCTGGCAGCCGCCACAATAAAACGTTGGGCGGCCCGCTTGCGTGATCCGCCCGACCTTGCCGCCGCAGCGCGGGCAGGGCTCGTTGTCCCGGCCATAGACCCGAAAACTATGCTGGAAATAGCCGAGCGCGCCATCGGTTTTTCGATGGTCGCGGAGCGATGATCCGCCCGCCACCACCGCCTCGTTGAGGACCTCGCGAATGACAAACGCCAGACGCGTTGCCCGCGCGCTTGGCGTGCCGTCGTTGCGCGCGAGGCTTGCGGCGGCGCGGCGCGGCGAAAGCCCCGCCCGGTGCAAAGCCTCGCAGACATAAATATTGCCAAGACCGGCAATCAAGGCCTGGTCGAGGAGCGCGGCTTTCAGTGACGTTGTCTTCCCCGCAAAAAGCCTGGCCAGAGTCGCGCCGTCGAATTCGTCGCCCAGCGGTTCTATTCCGATGTTGTTGAAAAGCGGATGCGCGGCGAATTCCGGGCGCGGGATCAGCTGCATGAAGCCGAAGCGGCGCGGATCGTTGTAAACGATATGCGCGCCGGTCGAGAGGTCGAACGCGACATGATCGTGCGGAGAATTTTTGGCGCCCG
>DATARJ010000044.1:0-2866 GCA_036264205.1 Methylocella sp. | reverse complement strand
GGACCATAAGCAAGCTGGCCGGAAACGGCGAGAAGCGAGCCGGATACGACAAACGGAAGATAATTGGCAACAGGCGCCGCCGGAGGGGGCAACGATATCCCCAACGCCACCAATCTGTCCTCGGCCGTCATGACCAAACTCACCGGCTCTCGGCAGGATACCCCAAAGCGCAAAAACCTGTTAATTGTAAAGCGTTAACCCGCGTACCGCCGGGGAAGGGTTGCCAGCGGGGCTCAATAACTTTAAACTTCGGCGACATAAGGGTTCCCGCTATCGCTTGGGCCAGACCAAGTTCTTAGAACGCCGGATGAGGATAAAAACATGGCCAAAAAGCGCAATGTGTTTTATCCGACAGACAACGGATCGAGAGCAGCTATAGTCTCAACTCTAAGCAAGCCGCTCTTGAGGGGTACTTTTTTAGCGGCCGGAATCGGCGAAGGTCATAATAGGCATAACGCACCTCCTTTCGCGGGGCCGCCAACGAATTGCGTTCCCGGCTTGAATTGAATTCGCTGGGCGCGCGTCCCGTGTCGTTCGAGGAACCAACGATCATGCTTGCATGTCGCGCAACGTTTCTGTTCTCGGCCGCTATCGCCCTGGCCCTCGCCGCGCTCGATCCCTTACCGCTCTCGGCGGCCACTTCGCCAACGGCCAACGCCGCGCCCCTGCCCACAGCGACGACAGACTTCACAAAGGAGATTTCGCTGGTCTCGCATCGCGCCGTCTATGAATTGACCCTTTTGAGATCGGTGGGCAGCAAGAGCCCGACAGCGGCGCATGGACGCATCGCCTTCGATTTCACCGGCTCCGCTTGCGACGGCTACGTGCAAAATTTCCGGCAATTAACCGAACTACAGCCCGCCGAAGGCCCCACCCGTGTGTCGGACATGCATTCGGCGACGTTCGAGGACGCCGACGGCCGGAGTTTCGACTTCAAGATGCAAACAAGCATAGATAATAGTGCCGCCGAGGTCGTCGATGGAAAAGCCTGGAAATCCGCGGGCGGACTGTTATCGGTAAACCTCGCCAAACCGAGGCACAATAAGTTCGAGCTCGATCCCGATGTGGTTTTTCCAACCGAGCATCTCAAACGCATATTGACGGCGGCGGAAGCGGGCCAGAACCTGCTCGAAGTCAAGGTCTATGACGGGTCGGAAACCGGCGAAAAGGTCTATGAAACGACAACCTACATTGGCCGCCCGATCGCCGATCCCGCCCTGGAACAGGCGGTGCATATCCCAGAACTCGATAACATGAGGCGCTGGCCAGTCTCCATCAGCTATTTCGAATCCGGCAAAAAGGACGACGCGCCGAGCTATACCTTGTCGTTCGACCTCTACGAAAATGGTATTTCGCGCGCGCTCCGGCTCGATTACGGCGATTTTGTTCTCGCCGGGGAAATGTCTAGTCTCGAGCTCCTTAGCGAGCCCGCCTGCGCCAAATAGGTCAATCCGGAAATCGTGAAGACACCGTGGCTGTGATGGCTATGTTCCAGCCGGTCCGCTTCCCTCTGGCGCCTAAGGGGCCATGAGCGAACCGGAAATCACGTGCGAGAAAGCGGGCCGTTGCGGTCTCATCACGCTCAACCGCCCGAAGGCACTCAATGCGCTGACCTTGAATATGGTGCGCGAGATGGCGGGCGCGCTGGACCGGTGGGAGCGCGATCCGGTGGTCACGCGCGTCATCGTAACAGGCGCGGGCGGCAAGGCTTTTTGCGCGGGCGGCGACATCAGGATCCTGTATGATCTCGGCAAAGCGGGGCGCAATGCCGAACAGCTTAGTTTTTGGCGCGAGGAATATTGCCTCAATCGCCGCATCAAACTCTATCCCAAGCCCTACGTCGCGTTGGCCGATGGGATCGTGATGGGCGGCGGCGCCGGGATCTCCCTACACGGCTCGCACGTCATCGCGGGCGAACATTTCACCTTCGCCATGCCGGAAACAGGCATCGGCTTTTTCCCCGACGTTGGCGCGACTTTTTTCTTGCCGCGCCTGTCCGGCAACGCCGGTGTCTATCTCGCCTTGACGGGGGACGGGATGACCTGTGGTGACGCGCTCGCCTTTGGGGTCGCCTGCGCCCATGTTCCTTCGGCGCGGCACGCCGCCCTCGTGCAAAGGCTGATCGGCGGCGAGGACATCGCGGCCACGATCGCGGCCGAAAGCGCGCCACCGCCCGCCTCGACGCTCCACCCGCAAAGCCAGTCTATCGAGCGCTGTTTTTCCGGCGCGACGCTTCCTGCAATTCTCGCCGATGTCGATGGCGCAGGCGATGCCGGCTTGGACTTCGCGCGTTCCGCCGCTCATGCGATACGCTCCAAATCACCGTCGAGCCTTGCAATCGCGTTGCGTCAAATGCAAATTGGCGCCAAGCTCGACATTGACGAGGCATTGCGGACCGAGTTCCGCATCGTCTCGCGCATTGCCAGAGGCCATGATTTTTATGAAGGCGTGCGCGCGGTGATCATCGACAAGGACAATCGCCCGCTCTGGAATCCCGCCGGAATAGAAAGCGTCGAACCAGCCGGCATCGAAACTTATTTTGCGCCTCTGCCTGAGGGCGAACTCGACTTTCGCGCACAAGGTTGTTGCCCGTGAAGCTTTTGCCCGGATCGAGCGAGACCGCCACGCGCCCCGATTCAGGGGCCGCCATCCGCCTCGGCGAACCGGCGCACTTCGCCGCCGAGGAGAATCGCGCGGCGCTTTTTCTGTTGGTATTCATGCGCGTGCTCGCGGGACTTTGGGTTCTTCAGGGCCTTTGGCAATGGAGTACGATTCTTTTGCCGCCGGAACCGCTGTTCGACCATGTGAGCGCGCTACGCGGCGCCGCAGTGATTTTCTTCGCGACTGTCAACCTTGTAGCGGCGGT
>DATARJ010000031.1:0-8540 GCA_036264205.1 Methylocella sp. | reverse complement strand
CGTGGCCGCCAGCGATATTTGTAGAAATCGGCGAGGAACTTATAAATCAAAATGAGCATGTCCTGTGCCACCGCCACCGCCAATGCCTTGTTGGCCGCCGACGTCTTGAATAATTCTTCCGTGGCGAGGTCAAAGCGATTGCGATCAAGTGACCGCGCGAGAACGAAATTGTTCGCCTGACTGTAGAACTCTGACAATTGCTCGCCAAGGACGCCAGCGGTGCCCGCCAGAGCGACGCAGCCGTCGATAATCTTCTTCGCCTCCGTTAGTGCCAAAGGAGGCTGTAATTCCTTATTGTGGACACGCCTTGCGATATTTTCCAATTGGTCGCGAAGCTTGCCTTCGAGGGCACATTGGCCGTCGAACGTCTTGCGGGCGCCGACGTAGCTAGCGCGGCGGTCGAGGAGGCCCTGCAGGCCGGAGGATTGAGGAGCGCATTGGATGCTCTCGGGCCCATCGCTCGCGAGCTTCATTTCCCGTATTACCGGCAGCAATACGTCGCATGAGGTCTTGATCCGATTGATCGCGCTCCAGGAGGGGTCTCTTTCAAACTCGCGCCGGGCTTCCTCTAGGCCCTGCAAATCCGAACCGAGGCCGAAAGCCACTGGCGCGGATATGGCGCTCGTCTGGTCGCCCTGGCCGGAAAGATAGGCCGCCTGCCCGCGCAATCCCGAAAGCGTCTTCTGAAAAACCTCGATTTCAGCCCTGACCCTGGCGAGTTCATCGCGTTTCGGCTTCAATTCCTTCTGGATATTGGCGATCTTCTTGCGGCGCTCGGCGGCGTTTCTCTTCGCCGGCTTACAGACTTCATTGCCACAGCCCCTAACGCGGGTCCTGTCGAGCCCGCGGTCGGCGAAACTCGCCTCGGCCTCGAATTTCGCCGCCTCCACTTCGAGCACGGCAATCTGCTCATCCCATGGTCGAATTTGATCCTTCAGCGCCTGCAATTGGATCCGGCGTTCCGCGAGCCTGGGCTCGATCCCTTCGATCTGCAGTTTCGCGTCTTGCGCCGCCTTGAGCTTTTTTGCTTCCTCCGCCGCCGCCTGCCGTTCCATGTCGCTTCGCTTCGTCTGTTCCTCTCGCCATCTCTGTGCAAGCGCTTCGTTATCCTTTCGCACGGTGCGAATAAGCGCATCGACGCTCTTCATCCAGTCGAGCGTATCCTGTCGCGCCAATATTTTTTTGATTTGATCTTCATAGGCTTGCCCCACTGCCGCGCTCATCCCGGGCAGCACGGCCACCGCCAACTCCATCGGCTGCGTCTCTCCAGCGAGCTTTCTGGCGGAAAGATTGAATAAGTTAGCGTGATAATAGGTGTAGGAAAAAAAAGCCGACATGCTGAAGAAAAACAAGAAGGCCGGAATGATGACGAAAAGCCCGGCTATTCCGCCTTTGGCCGCCCGGCGTTTGCCTGTGGCCGCGGCCGCCAGCTCGGAGCCGAGCAGCCAGGAGCTCAGCGCCATCAAACTCAGGATCGCCGCCGATCCGATTACGGCGCCGACGAGACCAAAGTTGTCGTCCGGCCCCTTTTTCATAATGTCCACGAGTCCGCTCAACGTCGTGTAAAAAACCCAAAGCATGACGGGAATAATCACGACGAAGCCGATACGCCCGAGATCGAGCTCGAAACTCGCCTTGCCATGTTGGTTCGAAGAGGCGTCGTTCATGAGTCACTCCCGACGGGGTCCGGATAGGATAAATACGAAATTTTAATATTTATCAATAATGAATTTGTGGCGTAACCAATAATGAATTTGTGGCGTAACCAAGGGTTATTTTCCTTTTTGGCGGTCTGACTATTCGCTGAAAAAAGAATTTCGGCGTTGAACAGCGCCGTCAGAGCCGGAATTCCTCCCCAAGATAGAAGCGGCGCACGTTGGGGTCTTCGACAATCTTGGCCGGAGTTCCCTCGACCAAGACCCGGCCGGCATGAAGAATGTACGCGCGGTCAATCAACCCCAAGGTTTCGCGGACATTGTGATCGGTGACGAGAACGCCGATGCCGCGCCGTTTCAGGTGCTGCACAAGATGCTGAATATCGGCCACGGCGATGGGATCGATCCCGGCGAACGGTTCGTCGAGAAGCATGAAGGACGGGCGGCCCGCCAAGGCGCGCGCGATTTCGCAGCGCCGCCGCTCGCCGCCGGAGAGCGCGATCGAAGATGTCTTGCGCAAGGTTTTGAGGTCGAACTCGTCGAGCAAGGCGTCGAGTTCGCCGGCGCGCTTAAGTTTGTCGGGTTCGACGATTTCAAGGACCGCTCGTATATTGTCCTCGACGTCGAGACCGCGGAAAATCGAGGCTTCCTGCGGCAGATAACCGATGCCGAGACGTGCGCGCCGGTACATTGGCAGGCGCGTCACATCGTGCCCGTCGAGTTCGATGCGGCCGCTGTCCGGCCGTATTAGCCCCGTAATCATGTAAAAAAGCGTGGTCTTGCCGGCGCCATTCGGGCCGAGGAGACCAACCACCTCACCGCGCCGCACCATCATGTTCACGTCCTCGACAACCCGGCGGGTCTTGTAGGATTTGCGCAAATGATGAACCGCGAGCACCTCTTGCGCGCTCGTTTCCGGCTCGGTTGCGCCCTCCCGCGGCGTTTCGCTGGGAAGCCCTCCGGGTCTGTGCCACACGGCCGGCCTGGCGCCGTGCTTCGCGAGATCCGTCACCTCCATCCAAGCGCCGTCGCCCGCCGGCAGCGCCGTCCGCAGCTCCGTAGCAGGCCGGAACACGCGGCGCAGCCGAGCGGCGAAACGAAAAAGGGCTGGTCGCGGGCGCAAAATAAGAAAAATCCTTCCAAATTCCAACCTGTCGAATCCCGCCGCGCCATCGAACCCTACGTTCGCGCAGGTCGCGCGGCGTAAGAGAGGCGAATCAAGAGTACCGAGCAATCTTCAGTCGGCAAGAAGTCGGCACCCCGCGCCTGCAACCAATCCCTCTCGCAGGTATAAGGCCAGCGAGAGTTTTGCCGCGCCAGCTGTTCGTCAGGGAGCGTTTGACGCGCGCTCGGGTTTTGGGGCGCCCGCCGGCATCGCCGGCCTTGGCTCCCCCGCGCCTCCGGTCCCGCCGGTCGGCAGAAACATGCTCCTGACCCGGCCGGTCACCGCCGCCCGATTGGTATTCAAATCATAGCTCAATTGATCGCCTTTGGATACGTTCGGTCCCTGGGTTAATGTCACGTTGCCGATGAGATAGACTTTGTTTTCCGATTTTTCATAGACGCCGCTGTCACCCGTCCCAATCTGGTCCTTAGAAACGATGGTCACCGGTCCCGCCGCTTCTATCCTGCGAATCTGGCTCGACGAGGACGGAACTCCGGCCTGTGCTGCGGCATCCTTCGGCGTCAGGAAAAGCACGAGCGTGCGCGCCTGGAGTTTGCTTTCCCCTTGCGTCGCGACGACGTTGCCGGTGTACACAAGCTTTTGTTCCTTATCGAAATAATCCAGTTTGGCGGCGGCGATATTAATTGGATCCTTGGAATTGCCGCCCGGTAGAACAGCGCTAGAGCGTTGCTTTTCCGCATACGCCGGCAAGACTGTCGAAGCCAAAAAAAGCAAGGCGCAAATGGCCAGATCCAAGCGTCCGGTCATTTCCCGCTCTCCATCAAGGCGCCAGCGGATTCGGGCTTCCCCGCGCCGGTGTCGATCATGGAAGTCACCTCGCCGCCGAATGAGACTTTGTGGCCATTGTCGCTGACATCCAATTGCTTCGCCGCGATCGTCCCGCCGTCGAGAATGACCCTGACCGGCTCCTCGGAGACGAGGCCGCCGGTGGTGAAATCAATTCGCGCGGTTTTCAACCAAATGTCATAGCCGGTGCTACTTTTGATTTGAACGTCGCCTTCCAATGTCATTTTGTCGTGCAGGCTGTCGTAAAGCCCTCGCGCGGCGCGCACCCATGTGGTCGAGGCATCCGCCGTCCCGATCTTGGAATCGATGCCGAGCAGTTCGACGATGTCTGGCATCTTGACGTCCTGGGTTCCGGAACGCGCCTTGATCTCAAAAGGGCGGCCGTCCGCCTGAACCCCGGAGATTTTTGGAAAATTCAGGGTGATTTTCGTGCCGTCAATCGCGGCCCGGCCGACGGAAATGTCGCCCGGCAGGTGCCTAAAGGGGTTCAATAGAGCCACCGCGGAGATGAGCGTGATCGCGAGAAGCGAACCGGCGATCGCGGCGTGGCGCAACAACCGCACCCGCGCCGAATGACGGTGTGCCGCCTTGAAGCCGCCGCGCCAAAGCGCCGGCGTCACATCGAAACGCACGGCGCCGGAGTACGCCGGGCCATCGTCCACCTTGGCGATACCGGCCGTTGCGACGTCCGCGAGCTTGGTGTTCTCCGGACTTTCCAACCAGGCGAAGCTATCGGCGCAGCTCAAGGCAATTGCTGGCGCACTCGTGCCGCCTGACGATTTCTTCATTCGCAGAGCTTCGTTCTGAGACAATGGGACTCAAGCTCCAAACTGCGCGAAATTCCTCGAACCACGAACGAAATGCCGTTAAAAATCCTAAAAATTCTTAATATTGCGGCAAGGTTATCTGGACCTTTGGTCCGGCCAGGCAAACGCTGCCAGGGTGGGTGCAAGCGTCCGCCTCCAAACAGCAAGCAACCAAGGCGAAGTCATGGCGGGGGGCTCGCCTATTGATGCGAGAATATATCCGCATCGGCCCAGCCCATCAGGTCGAGCCGCGCCCGTGCGGGCACAAAGTTGAAACAGGCCGCGGCGATCTCGAAGCGGTTCTCGCGCTTGAGCATCGCGTCAAGGCGGATGCGCAGGGCATGCAAATAAAGGACGTCGGACGCCGCGTAGGAAAGCTGCGCCTCCGAGAGCGTCGCGTCCCCCCAATCGGTGGATTGTTGCTGCTTCGACAGTTCAACGCCGAGAAATTCCCGCGTCAGATCCTTCAAGCCGTGCCGGTCGGTGTAGGTGCGAGCGAGCTTGGAGGCGATCTTGGTACAATAAATGGGTGCCGCCATGACCCCGAAGGTCTTGAACAGAACCGCCACATCGAAACGGGCGAAATGAAATAGTTTGGTGACTTTTGGATCGGCAAGGAGCCGCTCGATATTTTTTGCCCGCGCTTGCCCGGCGCCGATTTGAACGACATCGGCGGATCCGTCGCCGCCCGACAACTGGACGAGGCAGAGCCGGTCCCGATGCGGAACCAACCCTAAGGTCTCGGTGTCGATCGCGACGCTATCGCCAAAATCGGCATCGTCCGGCAGATCGCCCTTGTGGAAGCGGATAGTCATCGCCCGGCGCCCGCGCGGCACAAAGTTTCCGGATGGCGGGGGGCGCGCGGACGATCCATCGGGCGCGCCTACCATTCCCCGCGAAAGTTAGCAAGCACGCTCCCGCGCGTGGGACATTTTCTCCTCAGCGACGCGATTTCCGCCTCGCCCTAGCAAGGGAACTTTTGCCGCATGCCGATGTTTAGCCCGGAATTCTAGGGACAAGACGGAGAAAAGACGATGCAGAAAAAATTCGGAATAGCCGTGGTCACGGCTCTCCTCGCCTCGCCGCTCGCGGCCCAGGCCCAAGGCATTCCCGGCGGCGCGACACGTGGGGCAGCCGAAGGCGCCGCCGTAGGCGGGCCCGTTGGTGGCGCGGTTGGGGGCGTGGTTGGCGGTGTTGCGGGCGGGGTCGGTGGGCTCTTGGGCGTCGATGAAGGCCCTCGCTTTCACGACTATGTGATACGCGAGCATCGCTCCTCCTATCGCTACAGCGAGGATCCGCGGGTCGGAATGATCCTGCCTCCCGCCGGAATAACTTATTACCGCGTGCCTCGGGAGTATCGCGTTTCCCCCCGCTACCGCTATACGGTTGTCAATGAGCGACCCGTTCTGGTCGATCCACGAACACGCCGGGTGGTCCAAGTGATCGATTGAGGCATCGACGGCGGGGCGTTTTCCCGGCGACGGCAAACGCCCCGTGTTTGCTGAGGAATGATGACCAGCGCGCGAAACAACCTAGTCAATCAAGAAATCTATGGAGGCCAACATGCTGAAATTACTTAAGTTTGCTACGGTTGCGGCTTTGCTCGCCGCGCCTGTCGCGGTGCATGCTCAAGGCGTTATTGGAGGGATGCAGCGCGGCGCGGCGGAAGGCAATGCGGCTGCCGGTCCGCTTGGTGCCGTCGCCGGCGGCGCGGTGGGTGGTGCGGTCGGCGGGGTGAATGGCGCAATCGGTATCGGGCCGCGTTACCATCGCCACTGGGGCTACGAGCACCGCTCGGCTTACCGCCATCACCGGCACCATCGCTATCATTACTGACGGGCAACGGCCGCGGGCATTCTCGCCAACGAAGGGCGGCGCCGCTTCGGCCCGGCGCGACCCTTCCGAGGGCTAGATGGCGAAGCTCGATCCGCACCCGCAGGACGCCGTCGCCGCCGGATTGACGATTTTGAACATCCGGCCCATCAGATCGTCGATGAAATCGATCCTTGAGCCGCGCAGCAGATCGAGCGAGACCGGATCGATCGCGACCGTCGCGCCGTCGCGCTCGATCACGAGATCGCCGGAAGATCGCTCGGTCGAGATATTGTAGGTATAGGTAAACCCCGAGCATCCGCCGCCGTCGACGCCGATGCGCAGAAACGCGCCCGCCGGTTCGCGGGTCAAAATCTCCACGATGCGCCGGGCGGCGTTTTCGGTGAGTTCGACGGGTGCTTCCGCCGTTGCTTCGCTCATTTTGCTTACCTCGAAGGTGCGCTTGGACAAAGAGTGGGACCCGCTTGCCTCCTCTTGATATAAGTAAGATACGTCGGGAGTCCCGCCGCTGCAATGAGTAGAGCGGCGCAATCCAGGTTTTCATGCCGGCTTGCCACTTTTCTCCCACTTTCGCATTCGCCCCCACGCGCGCGCCTTACGCCGCCGACCCGGCACGAAGCCGCGGACGGCTGATCGCGGAGCCGCACTCGCCATCGCGCTCGGTATTTCAGCGCGATCGCGACCGCATTATTCATTGCACGGCGTTCCGCAGGCTCGCCCACAAGACGCAGGTCTTCGTTCCGCACGAGGGCGACCATTTCCGCACAAGGCTCACCCATTCGCTTGAAGTCGGTCAGATAGCGCGCACGCTTGCCCGCGCGCTCGGCCTCGACGACGATCTTGCCGAGGCGCTTGCGCTTGCCCATGACCTTGGCCACACGCCGTTTGGCCACACCGGCGAGGATGTGCTCGACGAACTCATGGCTCCCTACGGCGGCTTCGATCACAACGCCCAGGCACTGCGAATTGTCACCAAGCTCGAGCGCCGCTATGCCGCCTTTGATGGACTCAACCTGAGTTGGGAGACCCTGGAAGGGCTCGTCAAACATAACGGCCGGCTTTTGCAAGCCGACGGCAGGGTGGCCGCGCTTTATGCAAAACGCGGACTTCCTGCAGCGATCATTGAGTATAATTCGGTTCATAATCTCGAACTTGCGCATTTCCCTTCTGCCGAGGCACAGGCTGCGACACTCGCCGACGGCATCGCCTATAACGCGCATGACCTCGACGACGCCTTGCGCGCGGGCCTCATCGATTTTGCCCAAATTGGCGAGGTCGATTTTCTGCGCGACATGGGCGGCGAGATCGCCGCGCTTTATCCTGGCCTCGAACCGGTCCGTGCCGTTCACGAGCTCGTGCGCCGGCTGATCGCGTTTTTTATCGAAGATGCGATCGGCGAGAGCCGGGAGCGGATCGAAGCCGCGGGGGTCGCGAGCGTCGCGGACGTGCGGGCGCAACGCGCACCTCTGATTAGGTTTTCGCCAGCGGCGTCGAGCGCCGACGAGGCAATCCGAAGCTTTCTGTTAGCAAACATGTACCGGCACCAACGCCTCGTCCGTATTCGCGAACAAGCGGGACTGATCGTTCGCGATCTTTTTTCCCGGTTCTTCGGAGTCCTGGATCTGATGCCCGCCGAATGGGCGGAGGCCGCCGCTAGGACAGGCGCTGGCGAGGCTCGCCGGGCGCGAGTTGTCTGCGACTACATAGCCGGGATGACTGACCGTTATGCGGCCGCCGAGCATCGCAGTCTATTTGACGAAACCCCGGAATTGCAATAGTGCGGCGCCCGAACGCAACTCCCGCTGCATTCAAATGAATCCGCTGGGCGAGAAAGGGCGTCGGCCAATTCGCGCAATTTCCTCTGTTAGCAATAGATCACGTATAACCGCCCGCGGCCATCAGAGCCGCACTGTCGGCAACTACGACGTCGGCACAACCTGTGGAGCCTACGCGTATTCTTGCATTTGTCGAGACAGCGTGACGACTAGAGAGCGCTCGTGGAATTGGACGGTGTTGGGCCACTTACGCAAGCGTCAACATAGTCGCTGACGCGAGCGCGTTCGAGTGGCGAAAGGTGCAGGCCTCGTTTCGACCTCCGCCACAAAATATCCTCGGCGGTCAGGGCGAATTCCTGGCCGATGAGATAATCGATCTCCGTTTGAAATAACCCCGCGCCAAACTCCACACCGAGATCGTCAGCACTACGCGCCTTGCCGAGAATCATCTCTACCCGCGTGCCATACGCGCGGGCCAAGCGGGCCACAGTAGCGGCAT
>DATARJ010000362.1:0-1924 GCA_036264205.1 Methylocella sp. | reverse complement strand
CGGGCGCGACGCCTGTCCTTATGACTGTAAGTGATGAATGACCAGTATTTCATCGGACCTCGAATTATGAATGGCTCAAGAGGCGCGACTCGATATCGGCTCGCGGCCACGAAGAACAACGCTTCAAACCGGAGACATTACCCGCACCCTCGCGCCTTGGACAGGAGCAGCGTTAGCCCGCATGCTTCGCCGATGCCTTGAACGAAAATCTACCTGCGGCGCACTTCCGCGAGACAATTTCCCATGGACCATTCTCTTGGCGCTCGCCGCCGGCCCCTCGGCATGGCTCGCCCTGGTCACTCTTATCGCGATGGAAATCGTGCTTGGCGTCGATAATCTCGCCTTCGTCCCGATACTCTCGGCGAAATAGCCGCCAGCCCAAGCGCCAACGGCGCGCCGGGTCGGGCTTGGCCCTTCTTTCTGCTTTTGACCGGCCCGATGTTGATCGCCGGCGGATTTGGCTTTCACTTTCCCAAGGGCTAAATCTATCCCGCTTTGGCTCTTTCCGGCGCGGTCGAGGGCTTCGACTTGCTCCCAAGACGCAGGCGCAAACGACCGCCGGAATGAAATGGCAGAAGGCGGCAACCCCACTTTGACGGATGACGGCGCGGCCATCGCGGAAATCCTCCTGCCGGTCGCGATCGATCGTCCCTATTCCTATTTCGTTCCGCGCGGCATCCTCGTCGCGCCGGGCGATTTTGTCGAAGTGCCGCTCGGCACGAGGAGGACCAATGGCGTCGTCTGGGAGGTCCGCCCCGGGGTCGCCGGGGCCAATCTAAAAGCCGTAGTCGCTCGCCTCGATACTCCCCCGCTTCCCGCCAATTTGCGAAAATTCATCGATTGGGTGGCGCGCTGGACCGTTAGCCCGCGCGGAATGGTTTTGCGCATGGCGGTCGGCGCGGCACTGCAAATCGGGCCTGAACCGGCGCGGATTGGCGTTCGCCTCGCGGGGCTCCCGCCGCGCCGGATGACCGCCGCCCGTGCGCGTGTCCTCGCCGCAGCGGAAGGCGGCCTTGCTTTCTCCAAGGCGGCGCTCGCCGAGGCCGCCGCCTGTTCGAGCGGCGTCCTCGACGCGTTGATCGACGAAGGCACGCTTGAAACAATCGCGCTGCCGCCCGAACCGGTGGCACTCGCCTGCGATCCGGCGTTCGCGAGGCCAGCCCTTGAAGCCGCGCAGGAAAACGCCGCGTCCATTTTGGCGGAACGTGTACATGCCCGCGCTTTCTCGGTAACCCTGCTCGAAGGCGTCACGGGCTCCGGCAAGACGGAGGTTTATTTTGAGGCCGTCGCGATAGCTCTCGAAGCCGGACGCCAATGCCTGATCCTGATGCCCGAGATCGCGCTCACCGCGCAATTTCTCGGGCGTTTCGCGGCGCGCTTCGGGGCGCGTCCGGGGGAATGGCATTCAGGCGTCAGCGCGCGGAAGCGCGCGCGGCTCTGGCATGCAGTGGCCCAGGGCGACGTCAAGGTCGTTATTGGCGCGCGCTCGGCGCTGTTTCTCCCCTTCGCCGATCTCGCGACGCTCATCGTCGATGAAGAACACGAGACCGCCTATAAGCAGGAAGACGGCGTCGCCTACCACGCCCGCGACATGGCCGTGGTGCGCGGCCAAATCGAGAATTCGGCCGTCGTCCTCGTCTCGGCGACGCCTTCCATCGAGAGCCGCGTCAATGCCGCCCAGGGCCGCTATGGCCATATCCGGCTCGCCGCCCGTTTCAAGGCGAAGGCGCTTCCCGCGATCGCGGCGATCGATCTTCGCACCGAGGCGGCGCTGCGCGGAACATGGATCGCGCCAAGGCTCAATGAGGCCATTGCAAAGGCGCTCGCGCATGGCGAACAGGCGCTCTTGTTTCTCAACCGGCGGGGCTACGCGCCTTTGACCCTCTGCCGCGCGTGCGGACATCGTTTTAACTGCCCGAACTGC
>DATARJ010000295.1:0-3009 GCA_036264205.1 Methylocella sp. | reverse complement strand
GATATAATCCCTTGGCATTAATACATTGGCGTCGGCGAGGATAATCCAATCGTGGCGCGCCGCATCCCATCCGCGAACGCAATTGTTCAGCTTCGGATTGGGACTCACCTTTTCGTCGCCGACGATCACCTGCGAGGCGCGATCGGAATATTTCGCGATCAGGCGCTGGACCAGAGGCAGGACCGGATCGCCCGGCAGCGCGACGCAAAAAATAATCTCATAGGTCGGATAATCGAGCCGGAAACTCGATTCCAGCGTCTCTTCGCAGAAATTATCGAGGCCGCAGAGAGGGCGAATAACTGAGACTCCCGGCACGGCACGTGGCGGCGGAAGGGGTGCTGGTCTTGGCCTTGCCCGGATCGCCGCGATCCCGATGCTGAGCACATTGAGAAAGGTCAAGAAAAGGCAAAACCACGCCGCCGCATATTCCATCGCCATCGTCAGGCTCCAGGGCTATTATTTATAAATGGCGTGCGGCACTCGGCTCCGGTGAGTTCGCCGAGCAAGTTCAGCTTCGTTGTCGCGCCGCGCATTTTCGCGGTTCCATAAACCTCAGGTAACTCATGCCGCATCCAATCGTTCGCTTCGCTCCATCGCCGACCGGCCGCATTCACATTGGCAACGCCCGGACGGCCCTTTTGAACTTCCTCTACGCGAAAAAGCACCGTGGCGAATTTATTCTTCGTTTCGATGACACCGATGTGGAACGTTCCAAGGAGGAGTTTGCTCAGGCGATCGAGGTCGACCTCGCCTGGCTTGGTATCGTGCCGGGCGCCGTCTTGCGCCAGTCGGGGCGATTTGCGCTTTACCGCGCCGCCGCCAAAAAACTGCGCGAGGCTGGACGGCTTTATCCTTGCTATGACACCGCCGCGGAACTCGACCGCAAACGCAAGCGCCAGCAAGCGCGCGGCCTGCCTCCCGTCTACGATAGGGCAGCGCTCGCACTTTCAGGTCCGGAACGGGCTAGGTTGGAAGCCGAGGGCCGAAGGCCGCACTGGCGCTTCAAGCTCGACCACGAAATCGTGCGCTGGACCGATCTCGTGCGCGGCGAGAGCCATATCGATTGCGCCTCCTTGTCCGACCCTGTGCTGTTGCGCGAGGATGGAACTTATCTCTACACATTGCCGTCGGTCGTGGACGACATCGAACAGAAAATCACCGATATCATCCGTGGCGAAGACCATGTGACCAATACGGCGGTGCAAATGCAGCTTTTCGAGATTTTGGCCGGGCCGTGCAGGGTGCCTTCCTTCGCGCATCACAACCTTTTGTCTTCGGCGACCGGTGAAGCGCTCTCGAAGCGTTCCGGCGCGTTGTCGATCGGCGCATTGCGTGATTCCGGAATCGAATCGCTCGCCGTCGCGGCGGCGGCGGTCCTGACTGGATCGTCCGTGGCGCTGCATCCGGTTGACAGCCTTGACGAACTCGCGGCTTCGCTCGATCTCGCCCAGCTCTCGCGGACGGTTGCGCGGTTCAATCCCGCCGAACTCGCCGCGCTGTCGGCGCGCACGTTGCATGGGTTAAGTTTTGACGCGGTGCGCGAAAGGCTCAAAGCGTATGATATCGTCGGCCATAAGGCGAAACCCTTTTGGCTCGCCACGCGTGGCAATCTTTCGACCTTTCTCGATGTGGTCGATTGGTGGCGGGTCGTCGAAGGCGAGATCGCGCCAGTCGTCGAGGAGGTCGAGCTCCTGGCGGTGGCACGCGAAGCCCTGCCTGGCGAGCCTTGGGACGAAACCGTCTGGGCGAATTGGACGAAAGTTTTGCAGGCCGCCACCGGACGCAAGGGGAAGGCGCTGTTTCATCCCTTGCGTCTCGCCTTGACCGGCCGCGATAACGGACCCGAACTCGCGGCGCTTTTGCCTTTGATTGGCAAAACTAAAGCGGCGGCACGATTATCCGGACGCGCCGCTTGACCCCGTCGGGGCCAGTGCCCTCCTGGGTCCCGGCTTGTCCTTCGGCGTTCGCCGAATTCTTCCCCGCCTGGTCTTCCTTCGCCGCCGAGGGTTGCGTGCCTGGCCTCGGTGGCGCCGCCTTTTCGAATTTCGGCTTTGCCAATTCCGCCGATTTTTCGGGAGTGACCACGATATCGCTTTTGCGCTCGCGTCCAAGCATCTGTTCGGCTCCCGCAAGCGCCTCGGCCCAGGATCGCCCAGCCGGTTTGCAGGTGCAGGCAGGATCGAAAGATTTCTCGAATTTTAGGGCGTTGGGCAAATCGGAATAGGGCGTGTCGCCGTCGAGCGAGACGGCGGTATTGATTCCCTGGTTGGGGGAACGTGTATAGACGCTGACCGCGGTATTCGGGCAGAGGGCCTGGCAAAGGCCGGTCAGCTGGTCCGGATCGCTTTGCCTCACGGACAAATCGAGCGGGAAAAAACCGCCGTCGCAGTCGCGCACGCACACCGCCTGCGAACCGCCGCGTGGGGTGAGGTCCTCGCCAGGCGGGGGAAGGACCTCTTCGATCCGGGGCTGCTGACCGAAAGCGAACGGATTTGAATTGGGTCCAAAGATGCCGAAAAGCGTTTCAAAAAAACCCCGCTCGCGCGGTTGGCCGGCAGCCTGGACTTGGCCCCGGCAATAGGCATTGTAGCGCGCGGTCAGTTGCTGCCTCGCCGCCGCATTTCCGGCGGGGTCCCCGCCTCCTTGGTATCGGGCAAGGTTCGCCTGCATTTGGCGAATTTGTGTGTTAAGGCCCGAGCATTGCGGCGGCGGCGCGTCGAACAAAAAGAATTGGCTCCGGTCGCAGCCGAGCGCACGGGCAGATCGGATCGTGCGATCGAGTTCCGCACGCTGTTTTTGCGCGGCGCCGCCATACTGGTTCGCATAAGTCTGGTTGCCTTCGCCGAGTGCAGCGATCCGCGCCGCTAGTTCTCCGCAATCGATCGGTTGCGATGAGGCAGGACCCAGGGAGATCACGAGGGTCACTCCGCCCATGGCTATCCTCAAGCAGGCGCCAAAACGCGCAAATGATTCTCTAAGGGCCCGGCCGGAATGCATGCACGTCTCTTG
>DATARJ010000224.1:0-2327 GCA_036264205.1 Methylocella sp. | reverse complement strand
AAGCATTATTTGTGTGCCATCTCCCGCCGAAAAAACGAAAATTCGAGAAAAGCAACGCGCACCTTGTTGTCGCGCGCCCGCCTCGCCTTGCCCAGAATGGTTTGCGGCGCCGGTCGACAAACGCGCCGCCCCGCACTAAGTGAGTGCCAAGATACTGGCACGACAATGACGAAAATCCCGGCCTCAAAGGCAAAGCGTGCATAAAGAAACATAGGCGATGCGTTGACACAAGCACCCCGGCGGTTTCCAGACTGGGCCAACCATGCTTTCGCACCACGCGATCCTCTTATGGAGCAAACGCTCATGGTCTCCCCAATGTCACCCTAAGGTGAAGTGAGATGCCGATCCTAGAAGATAAAGTCACCCATGAGCAAATGGCGAATGCCATTCGTGCGCTCGCCATGGATGCGGTGGAAAAGGCGAAATCGGGTCATGCGGGTCTGCCGATGGGCGCCGCCGATATCGCAACCGTGCTGTTCACCAAGGTGCTCAAATATGACGCCGCCGCCGCAAGCTGGCCGGACCGCGATCGTTTCGTCCTGTCCGCCGGCCATGGCTGCATGCTGCTATACGCCCTGCTCTATTTGACCGGCGAACCAAGCATGACCATCGCGGAACTGCAACGCTTCCGTCAGCTCGGCTCGCGGACGCCGGGCCATCCCGAATATCGCCATGCGCCGGGGGTGGAGGCGACCACGGGCCCGCTCGGCCAGGGTCTTGCCAATGCGGTGGGAATGGCGCTCGCCGAACGTATGCTGAACGCGGAATTCGGGCCAATCGTCGATCACCGCACCTATGTGCTGGTTTCGGATGGCGATCTCATGGAAGGCATTAGCCAGGAGGCGATCGCGATTGCCGGGCACCTCCGCCTTAACCGTCTGATTGCGTTTTATGACGACAATCATGTAACGATCGACGGGCCGACCTCGCTCGCGGACTCGGTCGACCAGGTGAAGCGATTTCAAGCGTGTAATTGGAACGCTGTTCGCATCGACGGGCATGACCAAATTGCCATTCTGCGCGCGATCCGCAAGGCGCAAAAGTCCGAATTGCCGAGCCTGATCGCCTGCAAGACAATAATCGGCTTTGGCATGCCGACCCGCGCCGGCACGTCGAAGGCGCATAGCGACGCGCCTGGGGCCGAGGAGATTGCCGGCGCGCGGCGCAACCTCAATTGGCCCTACGAGCCGTTTGTCATTCCCGAGCCTATTCTCGCCGCCTGGCGCAGGGCCGGCAACCGCGGCCGCGCGCGCCGCAAAGCCTGGAACGCAGCCCTGAACCTTTTGCCAACGGCCCAGCGCGACGAATTCGAGCGCCGGTTGCGCGGCGATTTGCCGGCCTCCTTCGGCGAGGCAGTGACCGCCTACAAACGCAAGCTCGCCGAGGATCGTTCGCCCATCGCCACTCGCAAGGCGTCCCAGGCCACCCTCGAAGTTCTAGCAAAAACCATTCCCGAACTCGTCACCGGCTCGGCCGATCTCACCCCTTCCAACAATACCAAGGTCGCGGGGATGGTGGACATCGGGCCTTCGTCCTATTCCGGACGCTATGTCCATTGGGGCGTCCGCGAGCATGGCATGGCGGCGGCGGTCAACGGCATCGCGCTGCATGGCGGCTTTATTCCGTCAGGCGCGTCATTTCTGACCTTCAGCGATTACTGCCGCCCGGCGCTGCGCCTTTCCGCCTTGATGGGGATTCGCGCGATCGAGGTTTTCACACATGATTCGATCGGGCTTGGCGAGGACGGCCCGACGCATCAGCCGGTCGAGCATCTGGCCGCGTTGCGCGCCGTTCCGAACCTGCTCGTATTCCGGCCCGCCGACCGGACCGAGACGCTGGAATGCTGGCAGCTCGCGCTGCAAACGAAAACCTCGCCCTCGATTCTCGCGCTGACCCGGCAAAACCTTCCCCTCGTCCGCCACGATTTCAGGCCAGAAAATTTATCCGCGGCCGGGGCCTACGAACTTGCCCCAGCGGATGGCGGACCCGCCAAGGTTTCGATTTTCGCGTCCGGTTCGGAAGTCTCGATCGCGCTCGAGGCACGGAGCATTTTGGCCGCGCGCCAAATTTTCGCGCGGGTCGTCTCAGTGCCCTGCATGACTCTTTTCTTGCAGCAGGATCGCGACCAGCGCCAAAAGATCATTGGCGATGCGCCGGTACGCGTCGGTGTCGAAGCGGCGGTCCGTCAAGGCTGGGACGCGATCATCGGCGAAGACGGGATTTTCATCGGCATGACCGGTTTTGGCGCCAGCGCGCCCTACAAGGATGTTTACAATTATTTCAACATTACGCCAGAAGCCGTCGCCGAGGCCGCGACGCGGCGTTGC
>DATARJ010000214.1:0-2575 GCA_036264205.1 Methylocella sp. | reverse complement strand
CCGGCAAAACTTAGTGCTTGCCGTAGTCGAGCGCGACCCCCTTCCGTTGCGCGAGGATGTAGGCCTCGAGAGCCTTAAGCCGCGGATCGTCGTCCGCGAACGGCTTGCCGCGCACGGGATTTTCGACGCACCAGTTGATCATGTCGCGGAGCAGGGCGACGCGCCCCAACTGGACTTGAAACTTGGGATAGGTTTCGGGATGGGTGTTGGAGGCGTCCGGATGGCACATGTCGCAGGATATGGCATTGGTGCCGCCGAGCGCCTTGGCGTCGTGAAAAATGCGCTTGCCTTCCGCGACCAAGCGATCGGTGGACTCTTGCCAAATCCGGCGGTCGCGCTCGGAAAAGGCGCCATAGGTCTGAAACTGTTGTTCGGCAGGAACCTTGACGCCCGGTAGCTGGGCCTCTGCTGGGGGTTCGGCCGCGGCGACGACCCATTCGGCATCGGGATGCTTTTGCCGCCATTCCTGCATGAGCGCGGCGGCGATTTGCTGCCCTTGCTCGCGCGTCATTTGATCGCCGGGCTTGATGCCTTTCACCTCGAGCGAGGTTTCGCCGTCGCATAGACCGACCACCAGATTGCCGTCCGCCGAAGCTTGCAGCTGATGACGCGGCGGATCGTTTCCAGCGAGCACGGGACCCGCCGCGAGGGAAAGAGCGACGGCAAGATGGCGGGAACGGCGCATGATCGGCTCCCTCAGTAACTGGCGAGCGTTGTCGCGGGCGGGCGGTCCTTGGCGCCGTTCGACGAAAGATAACTTGCCCGCACGGTGACGGGGTTGCGGTTCCAAAGATTATAAACCTTGTCGATCATCCCCGAGGCCAGCACATTGAGTTGACCATCGCCGCAGCCGTCGAAGGCATTGAAGGGGTCGGCGCGGTTCATTTGGACAGTAAGCTTCGGCAGTCCCTCGGGGGCATAGGGCCATGGCCAAGCGGTCGAGAGCAGCCCATAGAAGCTGATGTTGCCAATGTGGTTCAGGAGAAGCTGATGCGTATGACCGTGGATCACGGACACCGTATCAAATTTGGCGAGAATCGCCTGGACTTCATCGGCGTCCTCGGTCCAGAAATTCCAATTGCGGTAATATTTGTAAAGAGGTGAGTGGGAGAAAATGACGACGGGGGTCTTCTTGTCGATCGCCGCGAGATCGTTTTGCAGCCATTGACGCCCTTCCGGTCCGACCTCGAAGCGCGACTGGACGCCGTTGTCGAGCCCGGCGACCGTGTGCATTCTCTCCTCCGGAGTCATACCCCGCGCGGTCCAAAAATCCTTTTCGTTGACGCTCATCAAAGTCACGAAATGAACGCCCTTGTGGTCGAAGGAATACTGGGGAGGCCCGAACAAGGACTGCCAATGCTCGCCCATGTCGAGGAACAAGTCGTGCTCGCCGACCATCATCTTTAGGGGAGCCTTGAGATCTTTCAAAATTTGGCCGCCGAGATCGAGTTCCTCCCTGCGGCCGAGTTGGGCCAGATCGCCGCCGAAAAGAACAAAATCGGGCTGCGGGTCGAGCGCGTTGACTTCGTCCACCGCCTTTACGGCGGAGCGTATGAAACGGTCGTTCACACTACGCGGGTAAAGATGGCTATCCGAGATATAGGCGATGGTGAACGCCGGCGCCGCGGTCTCCGCCGCCTGCGCGATTTCGATAAGTTGAAAACTTTGCGGAACGATCAGCCCTTTCGCGGCGGCGATTCCGGCGGAAACTCCGGCAACGTGGAGAAAGCCGCGCCGGGAGAGCGCGCCCATCCGCACAAGGTCCTCGAAAAATGACGCGCGCTCCTCGTAGTACTTGGTCTCGATGCTCTTGTGCGCCATGACATTAGCTCCCCTGGCGAAAATGTTTCAGGTAAAACGTTTCGCCCTCCATCTCTTTTGTTTACCCTATGGGCATCCTGAATCCCGGTTTTTGAAGACCCTGCTCTAATAGGCGCCAATCGACGCTGGGTTGCGCAGATCCGGAGTGATCCCGGCATCGCCAAGATCTCCTTTCCTACCTTCGGCGATTTCGGTTTCGCGCTGAGGGCGGTTGGTTTTGAGCGATGTTTGCCGGGCCAACTCCGCCTTGTTGAAATCGGCGAAGCGGTCGTCGGTGAGGGCGAAGAGGAAGGCAACAAGATCGTCGATTTCGGCTTCGCTCAACGCAAGACGCTGCATGCCGCCGTCAAGATAGGGATTTGGAACACCGCCCTTGTTGTAATGGTCCATCACGTCCCAAAGGGTCGCGAGAGAGCCGTCGTGCATATAGGGTCCGGTGATCCCGATATTGCGGAGGGTCTCGCTCTTGAAGGCACCGATATCGGCCGGGTTTTTGGTCACGAGGAACCGGCCGAGTTCGGAATAGGATGTCTGCAAGGCGAGTTCGTCGATCTGCTTTGTGTCGCCGGTCTTCAGAATGCCAAGCGCCTTGCGGGCCAACTCGGCAAAATTTTGCTTGTGCGCGGCGATCCCGATATTGTGAAACTTCTGGTCGGAGAACAGCGGCGAGACCGCGTTAAACGCGTGGCAAGAGCTGCACCGCCCCTTGCCTTGAAACAACGTCCAGCCACGCTGGGCCGAATCACTGATCGCC
>DATARJ010000194.1:0-3908 GCA_036264205.1 Methylocella sp. | reverse complement strand
GGGCCGGCATAATTATGATGCGGCAATATGAACTCGTCGACCGGGTCCGGCGCTATAACCCGCAAACCGACGAAGTGGCGCTCAACCGCGCCTATATCTATGCGATGAAGGCGCATGGAGCGCAAGTACGCGCTTCCGGCGATCCCTATTTTTCGCATCCCCTCGAAGTCGCCGCCATTCTTACCGACATGAAGCTCGACGATGCGACGATCGTCGCGGCGGTCTTGCACGATACGATCGAGGACACCGATTCGACGCGCGAGGAAATCGACAAGCTCTTCGGCAGCGATATCGGCCGTCTTGTCGACGGACTGACCAAGCTCAAGAAGCTCGATCTTGTCTCGAAGCGCGCCGAGCAAGCGGAAAATTTCCGTAAGTTACTCCTGGCCGTGGTTGAAGACGTTCGCGTGCTTCTCGTCAAGCTCGCGGACCGCCTGCATAATATGCGCACGCTGCAATTCGTGGTGCCGGACAAGCGGACGCGGATCGCCGAGGAAACCATCGATATCTATGCGCCGCTCGCCGGCCGCATGGGCATGCAGAGGATGCGCGACGAACTCGACGATTTGGCATTTCGCCATCTCATGCCCGATGCCTACGCGATGATCGCGGCGCGGCTCGATGATCTTCGCCGGAAGAATGGGAAAATCATCGTCACGATCGAGAAGGAGCTGACCTCCGAACTCGCCGCAAGAGGCATCCACGCTAAAGTCGAAGGGCGGCAAAAACAGCCTTATTCGGTGTGGCGCAAAATGGAGCGGAAATCGATCGCTTTCGAGCAGCTGCCGGACATTTTCGGCTTCCGCGTTATCGTTGAGGACGTCGAGGATTGCTATCGCGTCATTGGTGTCGTGCATACCAAATGGGCTGTCGTTCCGGGACGTTTCAAGGATTATATTTCGACGCCGAAGCAAAACGACTATCAATCGATCCATACGACCGTCGTTGGGCCGGGCCGGCAGCGCGTCGAACTTCAGGTGCGCACGGCAGTCATGCACGATATCGCCCGCAACGGCATTGCCGCGCACGCCCTCTACAAGGACGGGCGGATCAAAGGCAAGGAGAGTCTAACGAGCGAGAGCCGCTCCTACCAATGGCTGCGCCGCACGGTCGCCTTGCTTGCCGAGGGCGCCACGCCCGAGGAATTTTTAGAACATACAAAACTTGAACTGTTTCACGACCAGGTGTTCTGCTTTACGCCGAACGGTCGGCTGATCGCGTTGCCGCGCGGCGCGACGCCCATCGATTTCGCTTACGCGATCCATACCGACGTGGGCAATTCCGCGGTCGGCGCCAAGATCAACGGCCGCCATGCGCCGCTGTTGTCCGAATTGCAAAACGGCGACGAGGTCGAGATCGCGCGCGCCGAAGGCCAGACGCCGCCGGCCGCTTGGGAACGCCTGGTCATCACCGGCAAGGCGCGCGCGGCCATAAGGCGTGCGACCCGCGAAGCCGTTCGCGCGCAATATGCCGCCCTCGGGCGCCAGATCGTCACCCGCGCTTTCGAGCGGGCCGGCAAGGCTTGTACGGAAGACAAGTTAAAAAGTGCGCTGCCGAGGCTCGCGCGAACAACGATCGAGGATGTGCTTGCCGCCGTCGGCCGCGGCGAGATGTTTTCCGGAGATGTCGTCAGAGCGGTGTATCCGGAATTCATGGAAGAGCGCAAGCCGATCGTCCCTCGTGCACGCGGGGAAGCCGGCTGGTTTGGCATGAAGAAGGCGGCGAGCCTGGTTTTCAAGATCCCCGGTGGCGGCAAGCAAAACCGGAATGCAATCCCTATTCATAGCTCGCACGGCGATTTGCCGGTCCGCTTCGCCCCCAACGGTGGCGCGGTGCCCGGCGATCGTATTGTCGGCATTCTTACCCCTGGCGAGGGAATCACCGTCTATCCGATCCAATCTTCCGATCTTATCGCCTTCGATGAAGAGCCGGAACGTTGGCTCGATGTACGCTGGGACATCGAGGAGAGCCGCCATGAGTTGTTCCCGGCGCGGCTTCTTATCACCGCGATCAACGAGCCCGGCACCTTGGGGACGATCGCGACCGTGATCGGCGATCATGCGGCCAATATCGACAACATCGTCATCAAACCTCTGTCCGCTGACTTCCGGCAAATGACGATCGATGTCGAGGTCAATGATTTGAAGCATTTAAATACGATCATCTCGCATTTGCGGGCGCGGCCGGTGGTCAGCAAAGTGGAGCGGGTGAACGGATAATGGAAGCGTTGCGCTGTCTGCGCCTCGGCGTCAATGTCGATCACGTCGCCACCTTGCGCAATGCGCGGGGCGGTGCCTTCCCCGATCCGGTGCGGGCGGCGCTCCTTGCCATCGAAGCCGGCGCCGACGGAATTACCGCCCATTTACGCGAGGACCGGCGCCATATCCGCGATGAAGACATGGCGCGGCTAAAGCGGGAGATTTCGAAACCTCTGAACTTCGAGATGGCGGCAACCGATGACATGGTGGCGATCGCCCTCGATACGCGGCCACATGCCTGTTGTCTTGTGCCGGAAAAACGCAGCGAGCGCACCACCGAGGGCGGCCTCGATGTCATAGGCGGCCACGATCACCTGAAAATCGTCACCGCCGAATTGCTTAAAGCCGGGGTTCGCGTCTCGTTGTTCATCGAGCCATCTTTTGAGGCGGTGCGGGCGTCGCGCTCGATCGGCGCGCCAGTGATCGAACTTCATACCGGCGCCTGGTGCGACGCGCTCGCGCACGGAGAGGCCGAGCGGGCCGTACACGAATTTGCACGGATCAAGGCGGCGGCGGCGCTTGCACGCGGTCAGGAACTCGAATGTCACGCCGGGCACGGTCTCGATTTCGCGACCGCCAGGATCGTCGCCGGCTTGCCCGAAATCGTCGAACTCAATATCGGTCACTTTCTGATTGGCGAAGCGGTCTTCATCGGTCTTAACGCGGCGATCGCCAAGATGCGGGCCGCGATGGACGAGGGACGGCGGCTGACGGCGGCCTCGGCGGGCCAAGCGTGACCAGATGATCATCGGCTTCGGCAACGACCTTGGCGATATAAGGCGCATCGAGGACTCGCTCGCGCGCTTCGGCGAGCGGTTTGTCGAGCGCTGCTTCACCGAGACCGAGCGGCAGAAATCGGACGCGCGGGCGGGCCGGGCCGCGTCTTACGCGAAGCGTTTCGCCGCCAAGGAAGCCTGCGCCAAGGCGCTCGGTACCGGCCTTCGCGCGGGCATCGGCTGGCGCGACATGGGAGTGGTTAATCTGCCGTCCGGCAGGCCGACATTGTGCCTCACGGGGGGCGCGGCCGCGCGGCTCAAAACCCTCACGCCGCCGGGCCACCAAGTCTTTATCCACGTGACGCTAACCGATGAATATCCCTTGGCCCAGGCGCAAGTGATCATCGAAGCGATCGACGCGGGTGCCATCGAATCAGCGCCATGGCCGGATATGGTTTGAACGGCGAAGCTCCCACTCATTGGATTCGAGAAACGCTCGCTGCAGACCTCGTGTGGCAGAGGAGGCGAGTGGTTTTCAGCCATAATGTGCCCGGTGGCTCCCATGCCCTCGGGATGTCAGGGGCTCCGCAGGAAGCCGTGCTCAGGCAACAAGGTTGACCGGTGGCCTGCGTCAAGTACGATCCCGCGATCGCCCCCGCCGGGGTGATGCCGGCAATCCTCCAAGTGTATGCGGAGCCCGGGACATCGAACGAGGTGAAGGTGCCATCTGTGGCCCGGAGGTAGCCGTGAAGGCCGGGTTGGTAGATTCCCGCGATCGCTCTCGGCGGGTTGATGGCGTCGGACTCGGTGTAATTGGAGCCCGGGACATCGATCGTGGTGAAGGTGCCGGCGCTGGCCCGCAGGAATCCGTGACACGTGGTATTATCACAGTAGAGTCCCGTGATCACCCCTGCCGGGTTGATGGCGTTGGCCT
>DATARJ010000185.1:0-4518 GCA_036264205.1 Methylocella sp. | reverse complement strand
CTCCGCGGGCGGCTCCGGAAATGGCTCAGCACGTTCAACCATTCTTAGTGCCGCTGCATCAAGCAACTCGGAGCCAGCGCTTTCCACCAGTTCGCTGGAAATCAGCTTCCCCCGCCGATCGATGACGAATTTGACCTTGGCCGTTCCAGTTTGACCGATCGCGCCGGGCGGGAACTCTTTCTTGCTCGCCAACTGGGTTACAATCTTTTTCTTCCAGGCTTCGACGGTGTTTGTCTGGGCATCAAGACCATCCGTCTGTGCGTGCAAGGGAACTGCCGAGACCAATAGCAGTCCCAAAAGGCTGGCCACCGAAGAAGTTTTCAATTGCATCAGGCGACACTCGCAAAGATTATCGCGATGATAAAATACCCGTAAGACGAATTTGCGCAATAGTCCCATGTCCGCTTCGGGATCATTAGGTGACATCGCGCAGCCCCGTGGCCAGGTCTGCTTTGGGCAACTTTCGGACTCATGGCAGAACTGCGTACGACACCTTTCCATTCATCTTGTCAATCATCACGCGCTCGATCGAGCCAATTTTTGATCGGTCTGCGCCATAGACGGCGGTCCCTTCTACCTTGTCACTGCCGATCAAGTTTCCAGTTTCACGTTGTTCTAATGTGCGCGTCTCTCCTTCATGATAAGGGTGATTAACATTGTGAGAGAGTGAACGTTCCAAAGTCGCGCTCGCGGTGCCACGCATTTGGTTCAGTCACAGCCGCCTTCACCAGCGAACCATGACAATTTGCACAGATATCACTTACCGTTCTTCTTGAAGGCCTTGCCAGCATCTTTGATGGCCTCTACGGCCACCTTCGGCCCTTTCCAGCCAATGATTTCGAGTTTTTTATCCTCAAGCTCATCGGTCGCCTTAAAGAACTTTTCGAGCTCTTGCTGAATGGGCTTCGACAGATCCCGTACGTCCTTTAAGGCCTGCTCCGAATGCGAATCCTTAGGTACCCCGAAGAGGCGGTCGTTGCGTTCCCTTTTTCCTTTGCTCTTTTGCTCGATCTGAAGGATGCCAATGATGCGGCAGGTAAGGACAGTTCCGGGGAAAGTCGCCGCGTCGTGTACGACCATAATATCGATCGGATCGCCGTCGTCCGCCTTGGTCGACGGCACGAAACCCCAGTCATGCGGATAGCTAAGGCCGGTCAGGAGCGACTTCGAAAGGGTGAATGTCTTGAGTTTCGGATCGTAATCGAACTTCGCTCGGCTTCCGCGGGGCGTTTCAATAACAACGTAGACATCGCCGTCGTCGGTAAAAGATGGCAGGTTGATAAGGTTTGGCATGGTCAGTCCAGGTGCCCATTCACCTACAATCGAGGTGCTGCGGCTGAGGTTCCCTTCAAATACCCTCCTTCAATGCGGCGGTTATGTCAGGGGACGCACTCACGCGATAGAATCCGAGTTTACGGTAAAGCGCAACGCCGCGTTCAGGGCCGACCGCCGCGCTGTCGAGACGCCGCGGTTTCGTCGTACGCGCTCTTTGAGGAAAACATCAGTCTCTTGGGCCCCTGGCCGCGGACTTCGTAAGCTAGAAGCCGCATGGATTCGTGACACACGGGGCAAAGCGGGGGGCCGTCATTCAGAAGCGGGTAAAGCAAAAACTCTGAATCCATCCCGCTTGGTCTTTATTCTGGCACAACTGGCCGGGTTTCGGGATACTGGTTTAGCTCGATTTCAACGACGTCGTTTGATCGATGTTGAACGCGATAAAATCTCAGCTCTTGCTCCCGTAGAGGGCATCGAAAATTGAGCGCGGCATGAGCCGGCCACCGCTTTAACTCGGCGATCATCTCGCCGACCGTTATGATTGCCGGCTCGGCGGCTTGATCCCCCGTTTCGGTCATGGCGGCATAATCCTCGCGATCCTCCTTAGAGACCCCTCAATCAAGCGTTTGGTTCCCTACTTGACCTGGAAATCAGAAGAAAGGGGCGAGTCCCGTGCCCTTGTTTTTGTCGCGGCTCACAAAAACGTCCCGGCCAGTAGCCGGGGCAAGGCTTGCCCATGGTTTATCGACGCCCGCTGGGCGAGGCCGTGCTCTGCGATTGGCAAACAACCGGCGAAGGCCGAAAGTGCTGTACGCCCAGTCGATGAACTGAATCAAATCGATTGCAAATCAAATCGCGGCGAAAGCAACGGTGGCGATGACTTGCTTCTCGCGCTTGGTACGGCTGGCCATTAGCGACCTAGCCGTTTCTCTACACGCTTCCGGCTATTGCCGACCTTTTTGACGGCCTTCTTTACTGCGCCAGTTGAGCGCCGCGTTTTCTTGACCTCATAGCCAACTTCATAGTCTTGTCCGCCAACCACCCGCGCGCGGTCCTGCTTGCGGCCTCGGGCGGTTTGCTTCTTTGCTTTTTTCGCCATGACGCTCCTCCCTTTTGTTGAGAGTTGAAACTATCTAATCTTTCGCCAGTTCCACTTTGAAGATTTTGGAGTTGCGTATGCGTCGCTCGCCCCCGATCGTTCCCGCCAACGACGACTGCGATGTCTATCTCATGCTTGACGATTTCGGCAGCCTCGGCCGATCTTGGCGAGAGACCGACGAGCAAAGCACCGACCGCGCGGCGATTATCCAAGACTTGCTCGAAGGTCAGTACAATAATCCTGTGCGGGTGATCGCCTTCAATACCGCAGAGGGTTGGTCGCGCGACGTGTCGGAAGATATTGCCGACGAACTGGCGCAGCTCCGCGATCTTAAGGGTCAGGACATCCCCGCCTCACTTGAGGATTTCATCGACCGGCATAGCAGCGGGCCGACCGGCGCAGCTTCCGTTGCCGCTCCGAGGCGCCGCATGAAGGTCTGCGCCCGCTGCGACAACACCCGATGGGTTTGTGAAAACCATCCCGATCGGCCTTGGCTGGGCGAGGAAGCGTGCGACTGCGGAGGCGCCGGTGAACCTTGCCCGGTCTGCAATCCCGCCGACGCGGACAATCCGCCGGTAATGCCGGAAGGCTTCGTTGCCGATCTGCCTTCTGAAGAAGACAAATAGCGCCCAAAGCCGCTTCCAAGTAGTTAGGCGCTGCCGACCATTATGAGGCCGCAGGTCATAAGCAGCGCTGAGGCGAGGAGGATAGTCGATTCAGTCCGGGTCAATGTCGGCCAGTCGCTAGCTTTGCGCATGCTTACCTCCCCAGGAACGCAAACGAAGCAAATTGAGAGGCTGGCAGCCCGCCGAGGTTCCGGCCTTCACATTTGTGAGAGGCCCGCCGGGTTCGCATTGGCTAGCCGAAGTGCCTATCTTGCGCCTATGAGGTTTGAGTTTTGCCTACCCACCCGCGCGACCGCTGTTCCCGCGGCGCCCCGAGTGGTTCCACGAAGTCAAATACGACGGCTACCGGTTGCGCCTGGAGCGGGATGGTAAGCGTGTGCGCCTGATCACGAAGGGCGGCTATGGTTTGACGAAGCGGTTTCCTTGGATTGTTGAGGCCGCGCTGAAGAACCAAAAAAGCCGGTTTGTGATTGATGGTGAAGCCGTGATCCTGGGCGTCGATGGTCGCTCGGATTTCAATGCGCTACACTCGAACAAGCAAAACGAGGAAGTTCAGCTGTGCGCCTTCGACGTGTTGGCCGTTGGTGGCGAGGATCTCCGAATCCTGCCCCTTTCAATGCGCAAGACGAACCTTGAGCGGCTGTCGCACGGGCGGCCGGACGGGATTTTCGTCAATCCGTTTGAGGCTGGCGAGATCGGCCCCGACCTCTACCGCGCGGCGTGCAACATGGGCCTTGAAGGCTTGGTGTCCAAGCGCAGCGATCCCCCCTATCGCGGCGGACGGTCGAAGGACTGGATCAAAGTCAAGAACCGCAGTCATCCCGCGATGGTGAGGGAATTTTGAGATGGCGTACAAGCGTGGTGCGAGGGACGACATCATCAACCGCGTGCCGCTGGCGACACGCAACCTAGAGCCGGACCTAAACAGCGGCAAGCCGTGGTCCGAAATGGACTTGGAGGATTTGCGGTCGGCCTGGAAAGCCGGCGACGATCTTGAGGAGCTGAGCCGCTACCTTTGCCGCGATTGGCAAGAGATCGCCACAAAATGCAAAGAGCTGGGCCTCGACCTCACATATCAATCGCGCAAGCGCGCCGGCCGGGATTGGTGGCGCAAGCAACAGCGTGAGGCAGACGCATGAAGGCCGCCAACTAAGGCGGCCTGTTTAGCTATTTGACTATTTGGCTTTCGCCAACTCGACGGGAAGGTTTCTCCGGCAACTTGATCGGAACGTGGCGTCCGCACGTCACCTTGGGCGCTCCATCTGGATAGCTGGTCGACTCCGAGTTGGGGATGTCGGCAGTGTTACGGATGATCGTTTCCAAGCGCAGAAAGAACTTCTCGGCAAGCATGGGGTTATCCTTCCATTGCTATCGCCCGTGTCATTTATATGTCACGTTCAGCCGCCCGTTTTTGTGAACTAGGCGACACTAGCGAAGAGTTTTCGTTGCGGGGGGATTGGGGTCTGCCCGCCGCCAACTGGGGCGGCCTTACTTTTTGCGGCCATTTCGCCGCTTCCG
>DATARJ010000165.1:0-7006 GCA_036264205.1 Methylocella sp. | reverse complement strand
GCTCGCGGGACTTTGGGTTCTTCAGGGCCTTTGGCAATGGAGTACGATTCTTTTGCCGCCGGAACCGCTGTTCGACCATGTGAGCGCGCTACGCGGCGCCGCAGTGATTTTCTTCGCGACTGTCAACCTTGTAGCGGCGGTCGGGTTGTGGCTGGCGACGCCTTGGGGCGGCGTGATTTGGCTTTTGGGCGCGATCGCCCAAATCTTAGTTGCGGTGGCGCTGCCAGGGTTCTTCTCGATGCTCTGGATCGGCGCCGATATTGTCTTGATCGTGATCTATTTCGTCTTGATGTGGCGGGCCGGCCATGCGGGCGCGCCGCCAAGATTGGTGTAGCGATATTCAACCTTCGCCGAACAACCGGGCTGGTCGGACAACATTGGCGATGCGGCCCTCGGACTCCGGCAGCCTTATCCGTCGGGCTTTGACGAACGTTTCCAGCTAACGATCGCGAGACCTTTTGTCGCATCAAGCACCTGCCGCTGGCCGCGGCCGAGGCCATGGCTTGCAAGCACTTCCTCCGGAGTCCGCGTAGGCACCTCTGGAAAGACCGGTCGCCCTCTGGGTAGTCGCACATTGGGCGCACGTGACAGGTGGAAAACGCGATAACGGTCCAGGAACATCCCGAACACTTCCGTACCGCCAATGACGCCAACGCTGCCGTCTGGCGTCCCGAGCAAAGCCAAGGCTTGCTCGAACGAAGCACCCGCCGGGTTCCAGAACAGCGCCTTTTCATTGGACGGGTCGGCCGCGATAGCCGGGACTTGCCGGGTCAGGATCAGCCGGCGGCGCAAATACGAACACGGTTGTCGCTCATAAGAGTGGCGCCCATGCACCACCACGTCGACCTCGTCGAGCCCGCGTTCGAAGAATTGCTGATCGGCCTCGAACTTGAGCGAGTCTGGCATGATACCCTCGGCATTCGCGATCATGCCATCCTCGGAGACGATGGCATAACCTTCGATTCGCCGAGGACGGGGCATGGGAACCGTTTTCCGAAGCAGCCTATTGCCAGCGGCATGTCTCGACAAAGCTTCCGGTCCGGGGCAATGCCCCGTGCCGGCCGCAAGGAGCGGTCAATCCTTGTTGTGCCGCGCCACGCGAAGCGGCACCGGATCGGTTTCCAGCAGGCCATAGAGCAAATGGTCCTGCCAGACCGCATTGATCCGCAGATAGGACCGCGCGTAGCCCTCCCTGGTAAACCCCGTCCGTTCCAATAGCTTCTTCGAGGCTTCGTTATGGGGCAGGCACGAGGCTTCGATCCGATGCAGCCGGAGCGTGGTGAAAGCGTAGCCGATCGCTGCCCGGAGCGCGAGCGACATGAAGCCTTGCCGGGCATATGGCTCGCCGATCCAGTATCCGAGTATGGCCGCCTGCACGACGCCGCGTCTGACCTGCCCCAGACTGAGACCGCCGACAAGCAGATTATCGTCGTCGCGAAAGATCAAGAAAGGGTAGGCTTCGTCATTGGCGATCTCCTGCTGATTGTGGCGCAGTCGGCGCCGGAAGGAGGCGCGGGTTAAATCGTCGGCCGGCCAGGCCGGCTCCCAGGGCGTCAAAAACGCACGGCTTCGTCCCCGCAACCCCGCCCAGGCTTCGTGGTCGCGCATCTCCGGCGGCCGGAGGTAAATGCCTTCGCCGCGCACCAGAGGCACGGCATAGCTGACGGGAGAGAGACGGAAGAGAGCCATGAAGCCACTCCTTCAAATGCCGCCCAGCCGCAGCGCGACCTGCTTGGGACGAAAAACCTTGGCTACCGGCCCGATCGCCGCGACGGTGGGCGCCGACCGGAGCGCGCGCGCGCCGGCGCTGCGGATTTGCGCAACATCCAGGCGATCGATTGCCGCAATTATTTCATCCCGGGTGAGGATACGGTCGAAGGCGATCAATTGCCGGGCAATCTGTTCGCAGCGGGCGGCCGGAGATTCGAGCGCCGCGAGGAGCGACACTTTCATCTGCGCCTTGGCCCGCCGGACTTCGGTGCCGCTCAGGTCGAAGGTCGCCTGGCCCAAACAGTCGAGCGCGACGGGCATCAATTCGGCGGCATCCTTTGCGCTCGTCGCGGCATAAAAGCCAAACAACCCGGTATCGGAGTATCCCCAATGAAAGGCATGGATGGAATAGGCGAGCCCGCGCGCCTCACGCACCTCCTGGAACAGGCGAGAGGACATCCCGCCGCCGGCTGCGTTCGCGAAAATCTGCATCGCGTAAAAATCTTCATGCACGTAAGCGGTGCCTTCGAAGCCGATGGCGATATGGGCTTGTTCGAGCCGCCGTCTCAAGCGCTTTTCGCCGCCCCGGTAGAGCGCCCCCGCGGTTCCGTTTTCGATGCCCCGCGGTGGAAGGTTTGCGAAGCGCAGCGCGGCCTCGTCACAAAGCGCAGCGTGTTCGACGGCTCCGGCGGCGGCGATCACCGTCGCGTCCGCGCGATAGTGAGTCGCGAGATAGGCGCTGATCGCATGCCTGCCGAACCCCGATACTTGCTCCCGGGTTCCGAGGATCGGCCGCCCAATCGGC
Organism: Methylocella sp.; assembly: GCA_036264205.1. GTDB lineage: Bacteria > Pseudomonadota > Alphaproteobacteria > Rhizobiales > Beijerinckiaceae > Methylocapsa. The sequence continues at coordinate 4,491 of DATARJ010000165.1, read as the reverse complement.
TGGTCCGGAAACGCAGCGGCGTTCAGCAAATCGAAGACGAGATCGTCGGGCGTGTCTTCAACCGCGCCGATTTCCTGCAGAATGACGCCTTTTTCGCGTTCGAGCTCCAAGCTGTCAAAGGTGCTTTCGGTCAAAATATCGGCGAGGATGTCGAGTGCGAGCGGAACGTCTCCGGCCAAGACATGGGCATAATAGGCGGTATGTTCGGTGCTCGTCGCGGCGTTGAGATCGCCGCCGACGGTCTCAATCTCCTCGGCTATGTCGCGCGCCGAGCGCCGCCGCGTGCCCTTGAACGCCATATGTTCGAGAAGATGCGACAAACCGTGCTCATTCGTCCGTTCGTGGCGTGATCCGGCCCCGATAAAGACGCCGAGCGAGGCGGTCTCAAGGTGCGCCATGCGATCGGTGGCAATCCTCAGGCCGGACGGCAAAGTGGTGATCTCAACGCTCATGGCGCGGCCCAGTTCGGCGCACGCGCGACGCGGGCATGGATAAAACGCTCGATTTCCCTCTGGTCGCCGGGCAAAATCGAAAACTTCTCTTTTCGTTCGAAAAGACCGGCAAGATGGCCAGGCAACTCCGGCCGCATTCCTGTCGCGTGCGCGATCGCGGCGGGAAATTTGGCCGGATGGGCGGTGCTCAGGACAACGAGCGGGCTCTCGGACGCCTGCGCCTTTGCCTTACGCGCGGCGCTCAACCCGACGGCAGTGTGCGGGTCGGCAAGGAAGCCCGTTTCTCGCCAGCTCTGGGCGATCTCCCGCGTGGTTTCCGCCTCGGCGACCCTGAACGCGTCGAACTCAGCGCGAATAGCACGAAGCGGGCCGGGCTCGATCGTAAACCCCTGCGATTGCCGCAACCCCGCCATTAATCGGCATAGCGCGCCCGCATCCCGTCCATGCGCTTCGAAAAGGAGCCGTTCGAAATTCGATGACACTTGAATGTCCATCGAGGGCGATTGCGTTGGGTGAACCGATTGCACAAGGAAGTCGCCGCTCGCCAGCGCGCGAGTGAGAATATCGTTGGAATTCGTCGCGATTACCAGCCGGTCGATCGGAAGTCCCATGCGTTTGGCGATCCATCCGGCCAAAATATTGCCGAAATTGCCGGTCGGCACGACAAAGGAAACCTTCCGGTGCGGCCCGCCAAGGACGGCCGCGCTGGTAAAATAGTAGACCGTCTGGAAAAGAATGCGCGCGAGATTGATCGAATTCACCCCGCAAAGATTAAGCTCGTCGCGCAAGGCCTTATGATTGAATACATTTTTGACGCAGGCTTGCGCGTCGTCGAACGTGCCTTCCAATGCGATGGTGTGAATATTCGGCGCCTCGGCCGTCGTCATTTGGCGCCGCTGCACCTCGGAGACGCGCCCGTGCGGATAAATTATGAAGACATCGACTTGGGCCAGACCGCGAAAAGCCTCGATGGCGGCGGCCCCCGTATCGCCCGAGGTTGCGCCGACAATGGTCGCACGCTCGCCCCGCGCTTGCAGAACATGGTCGATGAGCTTGGCGAGGAGCTGCATCGCCAGGTCCTTGAAGGCGAGCGTCGGCCCATAAAACAATTCGAGCACAAAAAGATTGGAATCGAGCTGCGTGAGGGGCGCGATCGCCTTGTGCCGGAAATCCGCGTAGGCGGCCTCGATCATGCCTCGCAAGGCGCCCGCCTCGATCTCGCCTGCCACAAACGGTGTCAGGATGGCTTGCGCGATCTCCGCGTAGGGTCTGCCCGCAAAGCCGGCGATCGTGGCCTGCGAGAGCTGTGGGTAGGTTTCGGGTAGGTAAAGACCGCCGTCCGGCGCAAGGCCGGCGAGCAGCATTTGCGTGAACGAAACCGGCGGCGCCGCGCCGCGTGTCGAAATGTATTTCACTTGCTAAGCCTGGCTCTCCTGCGCGGCCGGATGAATTTGGTCTATAAAGTACTGCGCGGGGCAGCTGCTGCGCGCGGAACTTCCCCCATTTGGGGGTTGCGGCTCGGCTTGGCAGACGCCCGATTTACTGGTCATGCTAAACCGTCAGGCGCTTACCATACACCAGGTAGTTTTCTCCTTTCGACCGGGGATCGGTACTCGCGAAGAAGTTAGGGATCTCTATCAATAGCGCAAGACCGTAATATTCATACATCTTGCGTAAAAAGCGATACGTTTCCGCGTCACTGGTCTCAATGCAAAACCATTGCAAATCTCGAACCCTGGCTAGCTCCTCGGTCAACCTAAGAGCTTCAAATATGGTTTGACGAAATGCTGCCTCGCGGTTCATTGCTCCCCAACCACCCCAGCCGATTCCGGGCCAAAAGTCTGCGGTATAGAGCCCCGTAACTGCTATGGGAACGCCATCGCGCTCAATCAAATAAAAATCACATGTAGTGTGTAGCGAATTCTGCTTGCCTGTAATAAATCGATCTCGATCGAAGCGAGTAACGCCGTTAGGTGCCGGTCTCGACGAATATATATAGAACTCTCCGCCATGAGGAGCTGGCAATTTGCCCTCAAAGCAAAAGCGGTCCTCATCGCGCGGACAGTGCAAAGGTGAATGCGACCGGACTAGCAACAGGCGATGTGGCAGTGGCCAAGTTTCAAGGTATGTTAGTAAATCAGGCATGGGGCAATCCTGGAGTAGTTCGAGATCAAGCCAACAAACATCCCATCCGTGAATCGCCGTCGTTACAATATCCGCCAAAGCAATCGGCGCCCGGCGCCTTATCAGCGTCAGGGACTGGCGCCGGGCCATCAGGCCGAAATCGGGCAAGCGTAGATTGCGCCAAAAGTACCATAGATAACTGAAGACGATCATCGCGGTTTCGTCGCCGAAACCAGATCTGGCAATTGAGACGGCGCTCCGGAAGTTGCGGATTTGGAGCGGTACCAACCGGAGTTTCTTCTGGGGAATTTGAGCCATATGGAGCCTTTAGTCAGTCTTACTTTGATCGATCGCCTCGGAGAGGCCCACACGAGCGAGCAATGGGGGCAGATAGCGGCCAATTGAAAATGTGTCGATTTCGGGGCCACCAAACTCTTCAACAAGGCGTATGTTATCGAATGTGACATTCTGATTTATGAAAGGAAAAAAGTACTCCATTCGGCGAAGATGCGCTATCTCCCGCCGGCTCAAGAGGTGGCGCGCCGCCTTCCACTTGTTTCCTGTGAGGCAGGAAATTGGTCTCGGTGGACTACAAGAGTCAGCGACTATCTCCATTATCGTTGACCAAAAAGGGGCGTGAAACGCACCGGCGCTCAAATGATAAACTTGATGGCGTCGTCCTTCAGTCGCGATGCGTAGCGTAAAGTCGGCGACATAACTCAACGGGACCACATCGATTCGTCCATCGCCTCTGAGCGGGAGCGCCCGGCACTCTTTCATTAGGAGTAGGGGCCAAATAGATTGGCGGGCAACGGTTTGCGTAATTAGTTCATCCGGAAGCACCACACTTGGCCGCAGAATCACGGTCTCGACATTCGAGGCCTCCTCTTCTAAGAGGAATTCCGCGGATGCTTTCGTCCTCGTATATTCAACATAGTGATCGGAGCAAGGATCGGGATAACTTTCTTCGGTGATGCACTCGTTGCGCCGGGCACCACAAGCAGAGGCGCTTCCAAAGTAAAAGAGCGGCGGGGTAGGGTCCAGTGTTTTCATGAAGTTGATGAGCGCGCGTAGACCATCGACGTTCGTGTCCCAGCATTCCTTCCGGGCAAGGAAGGACGTCGTGCCCGCACAGTGGAAGACGATATCGATGTCTCGCTTCAGGGAGGCAAATAGGTGCGGCTCGATGCCAAGATTGGATTTTCTAAGATCGCCAGGTACTGGGACAACACGATCTTGAAACTGCTCCGGCGCTATCGAACCGTTCAATCGAGAGTACAGGCGTTCAAGAGGCGCCTGTTCGGCCCCCATTTGTCGAACGAGGCAGTAGACCTTCGCTCGAGTTTGCGAGACGAACCGATGCAATAATGCGCCTCCAATCAAGCCTGTCGCACCCGTAAGGAAGAGCGCTCTGGCCTTTAGCTCTGGTGCGCCTACCATTTCCAATACCCCCTGAGTCCCCTTCTTCCCCCGTCAAAGGCGGAGGCCCAGGGCAGCGTGTTGCACGGATGATTGGTGTTGGCGGAATTCGCCTCCCCGTGGATCGTCAGGAAACACGGACGGATTCATACCCGATCTTTGAAAGTTTGACTGACGAGGGCGATTCCCTGGGCCACCCTGGCAAACAGTCCTCCGAAGGGTTCGCCATCGCAGCTCCAATCCCGCTTCGCCCGGACTTTGAGGCGGATTTGCGGCGTGGGCTTGCGAGGCAGTCGCGCGATCCCGGTCGGACGCGGCGTTGTTTGGCGCGGGCGGAGATTTATGCCGGTCGCCGCGGCGATGAGACGTTCGCCGGCGGTACACCGGCTCATCGGGCGATTTTCAAATCGCGGCGCTCACAATGGCCGGTTGAACACGTCCGGATCAAGCTTGGCCGTGGCTACGACATAGTACAAAACGACGAAGCCACCGATGC
>DATARJ010000073.1:0-3129 GCA_036264205.1 Methylocella sp. | reverse complement strand
GCATTCCTTCTCGCCGCCGACGCCGATGAATTTTTGTCTCTCGCCAAATTCCGCGCCTTGCGGCTTCTCTGGGCGCGCGTTGAGTCCTCCTGCGGCCTGACGCCGAAACCGATGCGCCTCCATGCCGAGACCGCCTTCCGGATGATGACGAAATATGATCCGTTCGTGAATATCTTGCGCACGTGCATGGGCGTATTTTGCGCAGGCGTGGGCGGCGCGGATGCGATCACCGTCTTGCCTTTCACTTTGGCGCTCGGCCTGCCCGACGATTTCGCGCGGCGCATTGCGCGCAACACGCAGCTTATATTGATCCATGAGGCGAAGCTTGCGAGAGTCGCCGATCCCGCCGCTGGAGCTGGGAGTTTCGAAGCCCTGACGGAGGAGCTTTGCAAGCGCGCTTGGAGCCTGTTCCAAAAATTCGAGGCGCAAGGCGGCATGATCACGAGTCTTCGCGTGGGCGTGCCGCAAAGGGAGATCGCCGCGGCAGCGGCGGCGCGGCGCGAAGCCATCGCGCAACGCACGCTCGCCATCACCGGGACGAGCGCATTTCCTCTGCTTTCCGAAGCGCCGGTCAGCGTGCTCGAACCAACGCCCGCCGGGGCCAATGGGAGTCCCGCGGCGGGGGACTGCGTATCCCTGCCCTCGCGGCGCGACGCGGAGCCGTACGAGAACTTGCGCGCGGCGGCGGACGAACACTTCCACAAAACCGGCGAGCGGCCGAAAATATTTCTCGCCAATCTCGGGACGCCGCAAGGCTTCGCGGCGGCTTCGGCATATGCTGCGAATTTTTTCGCGGCGGCGGGCATCGAAGTTTTGAACAATGAGGGCTCCGAAACGGCGCAAGAGGCGGCCGATGTGTTCCGCGCTTCCGGCTGCAAGATCGCCTGCATGTGCGCGCCGGGGACGGTTTCCACGCACGCTCTGATCGACGCCGCCACCCGACTAAGCGAAGCGGGAGCGGCGCGCATTTACCTCGCGGGCGAGCCAGAAAAGCTGGAAACGGCTTTGCTTGAGGCTGGGGTTGCCGAATTGATTTGCGCTGGTAGCGATACTCTGGCTATACTCGAAGATACGCTCGCTGTAGCCCTCGGCGGACGGCAGAGCTAGGAGGCAGTAAAGTCTGGAGAAAGGAAAAAAATGGCGTCAGCAGGATACTCGATTCTCACCGCCGTGCTCATGGGCGCTGCCGCGATCAGCGCGGCGCATGCGCAAGACGGGTTCGCGGTGCGGCTAAATCTCGATGGCATTTACGCAGTCAATATCGTCACGCAGCAGGGAAGCTGCAGCAGGGACTATCATTGGATGATTTCTGTATCCGGCGGCCGGATCAGCTCGGCTGGGGATACACCGATGGCAGCCTCCGGCGAGATCAGCCAGCGCGGCATTGTGGACGTTGCGTTCCGGCGCTTCGGCCAGGTCGCCAAGGTTATTGGAAAGCTCGCAATGGGGTCTGGCTCGGGCACCTGGTCTTCGCCAACCATGCAATGCGCCGGCTCTTGGCGGGCCACAAGGCAAGGCTGATCGGCAAAGACAAACGAGCGGTATAGGCGAGAACGATGGCCCTTTCGCGTGGAAGGCTGCCACGATGAATCGCGTGACGAGCCGCGTTCCCGATTTTTCTAAGCTGCCGTTTGCCCCGGCGCCGGAGCAATTTGAGGATGTCCGCGCGGAACCATGGCTGGCTCGCGAAGGCATCGGCGTCGCGCCGGTTTATCGCGCAAGCGACATTGCCGGGCTCGATTGCCTCGATAGTTTCCCCGGCATCGCGCCTTACACGCGCGGCCCCTACCCCGCCATGTATGTCGAGCGGCCTTGGACCATCCGGCAATATGCGGGCTACTCGAGCGCCGAAGCGTCGAACGCCTTCTACCGCCGCAATCTCGCCGCTGGGCAAAAGGCGCTTTCGGTCGCTTTCGACCTTCCGACTCATCGTGGCTATGATTCGGATCATCCGCGCGTTGCCGCGGACGTCGGCATGGCCGGCGTTGCGATCGATTCGATTGACGACATGCGGAGCCTTTTCTCGGCGATACCACTCGACGAGATATCCGTGTCGATGACGATGAGCGGCGCGGTTTTGCCGGTGCTCGCTCTCTATATCGTGGCGGCCGAAGAGCAAGGCGTGCCGCCAGCCAAGCTCGCCGGTACGATTCAGAACGATATCCTCAAAGAATTCATGGTCCGCAACACCTACATCTATCCGCCGAAGCCGTCGCTGCGGATCGTTTCCGACATTCTTGCCTTTACGGCGCGGCACATGCCGAAATTCAATTCGATCTCGATCTCCGGCTATCACATGCAGGAGGCGGGCGCGACCGCCGATCTCGAACTTGGCTACACGCTGGCCGACGGGCTTGAATATGTCCGTGCCGGACTTGCGGGCGGCCTTGAGATCGATCGCTTCGCGCCGAGGCTGTCGTTTTTCTTCGGCGTTTCGATGAATTTTTTCATGGAGGTGGCGAAGCTGCGTGCCGCCCGCCTTCTCTGGGCGAAGCTCATGCAAGACTTTCATCCGGGAGACGGAAAGTCCCTTGTCCTGCGCACGCACACCCAAACATCCGGCTGGTCGCTCGCCGCGCGGGATGTTTTCAACAATATCGTGCGCACGCAGATCGAGGCGATGGCGGCGACACAAGGCCAAACCCAATCCTTGCACACCAACGCGCTCGACGAGGCGCTGGCGCTGCCAAGCGATTTCTCGGCCCGCATCGCGCGCAACACCCAGCTTTTCCTGCAACAGGAAAGCGGCACCACGCGCATCGTTGATCCATGGGGCGGCTCCTACTACGTCGAGCATCTCACCGCCGCCCTCGCCGGCAGGGCTTTTTCGCATGTCGAGGAGATCGAAGCAATCGGCGGGATGGCGAAGGCCATCGAAACGGGCGTCCCGAAACTCCGCATCGAGGAAGCGGCCACCAAGACTCAGGCGCGCATCGACAGTGGAATCGAAGCGGTGGTCGGGGTTAACAGGTTCAAACCCGATACAGAGGAAAACATCCAGATTTTAAAAGTCGATACGGCCGCCGTTCGCGCGCGTCAGATCGCCAAGCTTGAAGCTTTGAGAGCCGAGCGGGACCCCCGCGAAGTTCAGCGCGCGCTCGATGCCTTGACCGAAGGCGCGCGCGGAAA
>DATARJ010000060.1:0-3344 GCA_036264205.1 Methylocella sp. | reverse complement strand
GCCTGCAGATCGGCTACGCGTGGGCTGTCTTTCACGCATCACCCGCGACAGCTGGCGAAAGCCCAAGATACCCCGCGAAATGGCGCGGCACCGGCAACTTTTTGAGACGCTGAGCCAGTGACCGGAAATAGCATCCCGGCGGCAGACCCGCCGCGCGACCGTCGCTAAATCTGAGCCAACATCGGCGTCTCCTCTGGGCAGTCTTGGGCGTCTTCAATGTTCCCCAATGCCCCCACGTCCGGTCCAGGACCCCGGCTGTGAAGCATTGGCCGGGGTCTTTTCTCCCGGTGCTCTTGTGCGAAAATTGCCTGCCAGGTTCCGCATTGACCTAAGCCTATTTTAGGTGAAAAAGGCCCCGTCGCCGACGGTCATTTCCGGCGGTGACGCAACGCGGGCCAAATGAGCGCGCCCCTGACCTCGGTCCAATCAAACGAATCATGGACTGAAGTGAGCTGTTTTCGCGTGATTGGTCGCGAAGCCGGAGCCCTTTTCGATACCTCCCCGCGCGTCCACTCAGGCCTCGTCCTTCGAGACAATTTTTCTAGCCGAGGCAGGACGAGGGGCTAGCAGTCCGCCCATAGCCTGACCATTCTTTGCCCAGCACCGTGAGCTTTACGGTTTTCACAGAAAAATCAACGCAAAACCTTGCGCTCGCCAACGCGTTCGGGCCGTAATCGGCGTTGCCGAATCATGCGGTATTTGGTGCTGCTTGCCGGCCCACCACGATTGGTTAACCAAAAGTTGGGAAGCTTTGTCGAATAATAGGCAATGATCCAAAGCCTTTCTCGCGGCACAAGGGCCAGGCCATGAAACTCACAAAACTCCGCATCGCGGGTTTCAAGACTTTTGTCGAGCCGGCCGAATTCCTTATCGAGCCGGGGCTGACCGGCATTGTCGGGCCGAACGGATGCGGCAAGTCGAATCTGGTCGAGGCGCTGCGCTGGGTGATGGGCGAGAGTTCGTCGAAAAGCATGCGCGGGTCGGGCATGGACGATGTGATTTTTTCCGGCGGCGGCGACCGGCCCGCACGCAACATGGCGGAGGTCGTTCTCTTTCTCGACAATAGCGATCGCTCGGCGCCCGGCCTGTTCAACCATGGTGAGATTATCGAGGTCTCCCGCCGCATCGAGCGCGAATCTGGCTCCGCCTATCGGGTCAATGGACGCGAGGTGCGCGCCCGCGATGTCCAATTGCTGTTCGCCGATGCGTCGACCGGAGCGCGCTCGCCATCGATGGTGCGGCAGGGCCAGATCGGCGAGATCATTGCTGCCAAGCCGCAGGAGCGCCGCCGGATCATCGAGGAAGCCGCAGGCATCGCGGGGCTCCATTCCCGCCGCCACGAAGCCGAGCTGCGTCTCAAGGCGGCGGCGGACAATCTCGCTCGCCTCGACGATATTTTGCGGCAGATCGATACCCAGGCCGATAGCCTCAAGCGGCAGGCGCGGCAAGCGGCGCGCTACCGCGGTCTCGCGGGCGAGATCCGGCGCAACGAAGCGTTGCTTGCCGTGATCAGCCAAGGCGAGGCGGCGAGCCTGCTGCGATCGGCCGAAGCCAAACTCGAAGCCGATCTGCAAGACGTCGCGGAAAGAACCAGGGCCCAGGCCGAGGCTGCCCGGGGGCAGGCGCTCGCCGCGCAAGAGTTGCCGGGATTGCGCCGCATCGAAGCCGACGGTGCCGCCGAATTGCAAAGGCTCGTTGTTGCCGGTGAGACGCTGGATGGAGAGGAAAGGCGCGCGAAAAGCCGCGCCGCCGAACTGGAACAAAGGATCGCGCAAACGGCGAGTGATGTTGCCCGCGAAACCGCGCTGATCGAGGACGCGGTAGGCGCTCTTGCGCGGCTCGATCGGGAGGCAGCCGAGCTTGCGAGCAGCGGCGTGGGCGAAGCCGGAGTCGAGGCCCTGCGCGAACAACTCGCGAACGCCAAAGTGGCCCTCGCGATTACGGAAAAGACGCTCGCCAAGGCGCAGGACGCAAGGGCAGCGATGGAGGCGCGGCGCGCCGCGCTAGAGACGGCAATCCGGGAAGAAGCGGCCCGCGCGGCACGGCTCGAAGCCGAAGTCGAAATGGTGAGGGCGGAACATGGCGCGCTTATGTCTGATTCCCCGGACGGCGCGAGTTTCGGGCTTTTGGTGACGGCGCTCGACGAAGCCATTGCGGCGGCCAAAGCGCACGAAGACGAACTGGCCTTCGCCGAGGCCCGCCATGCCGAGACCGGTGCCGAGGAACTAAAAACCCGGGCTCCGATCGCCGAGGCCGAGCGCAAGGCGCAAACTCTCGAGACGCAAGTCGCAACATTATCCAAACTGCTGAACGCCGGAACCGGCCACTTTTGGCCTTCGGTCACCGAGGAGATCAGCGTTGCGAAAGGCTATGAGGCGGCGCTCGGCGTGGCGCTCGGCGACGATCTCGACGCCTCGACCAATCCGGCGTCGCCCGCGCATTGGGCCCGGACCGATGCCGCGGACGACCCCGCTTTGCCGCCTGGCGTCGAATCGCTTTCGAGGCTCGTCACGGCGCCAGCTCCTCTCACGCGGCGGCTGAACCAGATCGGCGTTGTCGCGCGGGCCGAAGGAACCGCCTTGCGGACGTCGCTGAAACCCGGCCAGAGGCTGGTCTCGAAGGAAGGCGATCTGTGGCGCTGGGACGGTTTCACGCAAGCCGCCGAGGCCCCTACTCCCGCCGCGCGGCGTCTCACCGAAAAAAACCGCCTCGGCGATCTCGCGATTCAAGCGCAAGCCGCGCGCGGCGCCGCCAGCGTCTTGAAAGCCGATGCGGAGCGAGCCCAAACCGCTCTAGCTGCCGCGGCCGCCGCGGAAAACTCGGCAAGACAGGCGCACAAGGGCGCGCTGCGGGAAATCGAAGTTGCCCGCGCAGAAATGGCCGCGGCCGAAAAACACACGGCGGCGATCGCCGCGCGGCTCTCGGCGCTCGAAGAAGCCCTCCTCCGCCTCGATGCCGCGCGCGACGAAACCAGCGACAAGCGCGCGCAAGCCAAAGCGGCGCTCGCCCAATTGGAGAACCCGGAGGAGCTGACCGCCCGGCTCGACATGGCCCATGAGGCGGCGGCGCACGATCGCGCCGCGGTGGCCGAAGCCAGCGCCGAACTGCAAGCGCGCCTGCGCGGCGCCGAGACGCGCGCAAAGCGTCTTCGCGGCATCGAGGAAGAGTGGCAATCCTGGCATTCCCGCGGCGACCGCGCAGGTGGCCAAATCAGCGCGCTGGAAGCGCGGCGCGAGGAAGCCACGGAAGAGCTGCGAAGACTTGCCGAGGCGCCCGAGAAATTTCTTGCCATCCGGCAAACTCTGATGCGCCAAATTGAAGCGGCTGAGGAAGCGCGCAAGCAG
>DATARJ010000398.1:0-6849 GCA_036264205.1 Methylocella sp. | reverse complement strand
TGCGGTTTTTTTCAACGAGCTGGCTCCGGTCGCTAGCGGCGCGGCGGCGGTCGAGGCTTTCATTCCCTATGTCGAGGCGCGTCTTGCCGAAGGCGTTCCCCTGCATGCGATGACGCGGCATCTCCTGGGCCTTTTCAATGGCTTCCCAGGTGCCCGCGGGTGGCGGCGCCATCTCGCGATGGAGGCGGTGAAACCAGGGGCCGACGCGAGAGTCTTGCGCGCGGCCTTGCAGCACCTGGATCGCCCGTGCGGCATCGGCGCGGCGGCATGAGCGCGCGCTCTTGAAAAATGGGGCGCCTGTGCCGATCTCTGGCAAGCGAAGCGCACACTTGCAAATCCCGGCCCGTGCCAGGCAGATGCGGGTCAAGGAGATCGAGCGATGAAAAAACTTTCCTTCATCCGGCGCAACAACGAACGCCATTGGGTCGGCGACGGATTTCCCGTGCGCAGCATTTTTTCCTACAATGACCTCGGCGAGGAAATATCGCCGTTTCTGCTGCTGGATTACGCTGGGCCGGAGAATTTTCCTCCCTCGGAACAAAGGCGCGGGGTTGGCGCCCACCCCCACCGCGGCTTCGAGACAGTCACGATTGCCTATAGCGGCGAGGTCGAGCATCGCGACTCTTCGGGCGGGGGCGGCACCGTCCGTCCCGGCGACGTCCAATGGATGACCGCGGCCTCGGGGCTTGTGCATGAGGAGTTTCACGGTTCCGAATATGCCAAGCACGGCGGGCCGTTCGAGATGATCCAGCTATGGGTCAATCTCGCCGCGAAAGACAAGAAAGCCCCGCCTGGCTATCAAAACATCACCAATGCCCAAATACCTCGCGTCGAACTGCCAGAAGGTGCCGGGACTGTGCGCGTGATCGCGGGCAACTACCAAGGAACACAAGGCCCCGCGCATACTTTTAACCCGATGAACGTTTGGGATGTGCGCCTGAACGCCGGCGCGCGCGTGGAATTTCGCGTTCCGGCCGGCTGGACGATGGCGCTCTTTGTGCTCAAGGGCCGGGTCCGCCTCGGGTCTGGCGAGGTCGCGGGCACGGCCGAATTGGCCGTCCTCGACCGCGAGGATGAAACGTTTGCGATCGAGGCGCTGGGCGACGCCACGCTGTTGTTCCTCAATGGGCAGCCGATCGAGGAACCGATCGTTGGCCAGGGACCCTTTGTGATGAATACGCGGGCCGAGATCGACCAAGCGATGGACGACTACCGCAACGGACGCATGGGCCGCCTGCGGTATAAACCGGGCTCGCCCAGCCCGAAGTGAAGATGAAGGGCGTCTCTGGATTCAACAAAACCGGCTTCACCTCGAACCTGGCTGTGCGGGCCGAGGCGACCTTAGTGACGCGAGGTGGTTATTTGGCTCCAGTCGTAGAACGGTAGGCCGTCAGCCGCTCGACGGCGAAAATGATGACGCCCATGGCCGCGAAGAAGGCGCGCGCCGCCTCGGTCATCGAGATGAACGCGAGAATGACCAGTACCGGACCGACAATCCGTTCAACCCATTGGTGTAGAACGATCGGGATTACTTTGATGACGCCGGCTGGGAAGTCGGTCAGGAGCGTCATCAACAGATGAATGCCTGCAAGCGCGTAGGACAGCGCTGCGGGCCAGCCTGAGAGCCCGAGAACTGCCGGGGCCCCCGCGAAGATCACGACGGCAAGGTAGTCGATCGCACCATGGACGGTAAGGGAGATTGGCTTCATGTCTGCACTCCCGGCCTGAAATATCGCCGGAGACGCTAGACGACCGGGCTTTATCTGTCTGTCAGATGGATGACACTTCCTTTGGGCCGGTATCTAACGACCGTGCAAACAGGGAGAGTGCACTGTCATTCACGCAAATCATGTCGCGAGTGTAGTCTAAAAGACCGCGCTTGCGAAGGCCACTGAGGATTGAGCTTGCGACCGGACGGGAAGCGCCCACGAGGTCGGCGATGTCCTGCTGGGTAAGCCTTATCTCCAGCGAAAATCCATGCGGGCACCGCGTTCCGAAGCTGCCAGCGAGTTCCACTAGAGTTTCGATCACCCGCCGGTCGACGGATTGGGTCATCGCGCGGAACACTCGCCGCTCAGCCGATCGTTTCGATCTGGCTAAGTATTCGGCGACGAAGACCGCCAAACGGGGATTGACTTCCATGGCGTCGCCCAGTTCGTGTCCGAGCACGCGTTGTACCACAACATCGCCAATTGCCCGCGCCGTTTCCTCGTTTTCCGACGGCAGTTGGCGGATTGGAATTGCGCCCGCGATGTCGCCGTATTTCAACAGTTCGATCGTAATCTCCGTCCCATCCTCGCAAATGCGTGACGTTTTCACGAAGCCGTCCAAAATAAGGAACAGCGCATTCGCAGGCTCGCCCTGCGCATAGAGGGCCGCCCTGTCCGCGAGTCTGACGCGCCGGGCCGACCTGCACATCGACGCAATCAACGCGTCGATTGGCACGCCCGCGGTGCTCAGTTCTATGTCAAATGCCCCGGCCATTTTTTCCCGTTTTCCGAATTCAGAGGGTTCGGTGTTGCATAAAATGAAACATTTCCCGGGCGCTTTTTCGCAAAGCAGAGGCGAAGCTTGTCCCACCGTCGTGCCCGGCCGCGCGCCAAGCCGAACCCGCCAGTCGCCCGCTGATTCATTTGCGGCCCCTGGCGCCATTGCTTTCGCGGCCGCTCTGGCTATATTCGCGCGCCATGCAGACGGAAGTCTTGGCGGACACAGGTCTTTAAAAGGACTCGGGATCAAGGAGAAGGGATTTTGTTTACACCGGCTTTCGCGCAAGCCGCCACTGCCGCGGCCCCAACCTCGGCGGACATTTTAATGCAGTTGGTGCCCTTCGTGATGATCTTTGCCATCGCGTATTTTTTTGTCATCCGGCCGCAGCGTAAAAAGGCGAAGGAACATGCCAATCTCATTAAGAATACGCGCCGGGGCGATAGCGTGATCACGACCGGAGGCCTGATCGGCAAAGTGACGAGAGTTGTAGACGACGCGGAGCTCGAACTCGAAATCGCGCCAAGTGTCCGGGTGCGCGTTCTCCGGGCGATGATTACGGACGTGCGGGCCAAGGGCGAGCCGGTCAAGGATCAGGCTTGAATCCATGCCTGCAAAAAGCAGAAACTCCGGGCAGGCGGCGCCGCGCCCATAACCGTCGAGAGTTTCCATCATGCTGCGTTTTCCGGCCTGGAAGATCGTATCCATTCTGGCGATGACAGCGTTCGCGCTTCTCCTCATCGTGCCTAGTCTTCTGAGCCCGGACCGCCGCGAGGCGTTGATTTCGCATCTGCCGAAATGGATGCCGGCCCGCGCCATCGTGCTCGGCCTCGATCTGCAAGGGGGATCGCATGTGCTGCTGGAGGTGGACAGCAATTCGGTCGTGAAGTCTCTTGTCGACAATCTGCGCGACAGCGTTCGCCGGGTCCTTCGCGAAGAGAAGGTTGCGATCACCGGGGGAATTGGTGCTCAGCCGCGCGGCGTGCAATTGCGCATCCCTGATCCAAACGAGCGCGCGAAAGTCATGCCGAAACTCAAGCAATTGGCGGCCTCCGCCGGCGGCGGCCTTTCCGGTTCCGTTCGCGCGCCTGCCTTCGATGTGAGCGAAAACGACAACGGCCTCATCCAATTCACGGTGACCGAGGCGGGCGTCGACAGCAAGGTCCGCCGCGCCGTCGAGCAATCGATCGAAGTGTTGCGTCGCCGCGTCGATGCGCTCGGCACCACGGAGCCCAATATCCAACGACAAGGCGCCGATCGTATTCTCGTCGAAGTGCCGGGTTTGCAGGATACCAGCAAGCTCAAGGAAATTCTTGGAACGACGGCCAAGCTCGAATTCCGCCTTGTCGCCGAACCGGGCGCTGATCCCGCCGATGTCGAATCTTTGGAAGACGTCGAGCAACCCGGCAAATCGTTGCCGGTGCAGAAGCGCGTCATGGTACAGGGCGAGGATTTGACCGATGCCCAGCCGGGCTTCGACCCTCGCACGCAAGAACCAATCGTCAATTTCCGCTTCAATATTCGCGGCGGGCAAAGGTTTGGCGAGGTGACGTCGGAAAATGTCGGCAAATTATTTGCCATCATCCTCGACGGGAAGGTCATCTCCGCGCCGCGGATCATTAGTCCCATCACGGGCGGTTCCGGCCAGATCTCCGGGCATTTCACGGTCGAAGCGGCGAACAATCTCGCGATTCTTCTGCGCGCCGGCGCGTTGCCAGCCAAGCTCACGATTGTCGAGGAACGCACCGTTGGTCCGGGTCTCGGCCAGGATTCGATCGACGCGGGCAAGCGTGCGGCCTATGTCGGCGCCGTCCTGGTCGCCTTCTATATGCTGATCACCTACGGCATATTCGGCGTCTTCGCCAATGTCGCGCTGGCAGTCCATATCTCGTTCATTTTTGCCGCCCTCGTGCTTCTCGGGGCGACGCTCACCCTGCCGGGCATCGCGGGTATCGTCCTCACCATTGGCATGGCGGTCGATTCCAATGTCTTGATCTACGAACGCATCCGAGAGGAAGCGCATATGGGTCGCTCGATCATTTCCGCGCTCGACGCCGGGTTCAAGCGGGCTTTCGCCACCATCGTCGATTCCAATGTCACCATGTTCGTCGCCGCCGCCATATTGTATTTTTTGGGATCGGGACCGGTGCGCGGCTTCGCCGTCTCATTGGCCCTCGGCATTCTTACCTCGATAGTGACAGCGGTAACGATGACGCGGATGATGATCGCGCTCTGGTACCGCTATCAGCGGCCGACGCGGTTGCCGATTTAAAGGATTTGAAAAACTGCGCGAGGCGCGATCGCGAAGGGATAGATTCATGACAGGGTTGACCGAGCATGAAAAGCCTGCGCCAATTAGATGAACGCAAGGAACCATTGCGCGATGTTAAGTCGATTTCCAATCGCCCGCTGGGCTCCCATTCCGCTGCGCCTGATCGTTGGATATGGTTTCATGGAGCATGGTTTCGCCAAGCTGGCCAGGGGCACTGACGCATTCGCCACCATCCTGCACGCGATAGGCGTGCCTGGACCACATTTCATGGCATGGTCCACCATACTGATCGAAGTAATCGGCGGTTTAGCAGTAATTCTGGGTGCGTTCGTGGCGCTTGTCAGCTTACCGATGGCTGCGGTTCTATTGGTGGCTATGTTTAGTGTGCATCTGCCCTACGGGTTTAGCTCGATTAAGCTCATGGCCGTGACTGCAGCCGGTGCGCAGTTCGGGCCGCCGGGTTACGAAACTGACCTCCTATACCTCGCCTGCCTCGCGGCCCTTGTCTTGGGTGGTTCCGGACCACTGGCGATAGATGATCTTATCAGAAAGCGGAGTAATGTTGGGCATAAACCAAGCAAAAGACTATGGGGTTCGCGGAACTCCGCGATGAGGAAATCCGCAATACAACCTCTTGCGTCGTTGCTGCGGCGCGGCGATCATCCATCCGCTTCGACGCGTCAAGCCAATCCGCCTCGACGCGAGCAACAAGAACCGTCGGAGTGCCGTTTCGGAGGCCCCATCGAATGAAACTCCTGCGCCTTGCGCCCGAGAACACCAAATTTCCGTTCATGCGCTTCCGCCGCGTGAGCTATCCTTTCTCGGCGCTTCTCTCGATTATTTCGGTCGTGCTTTTTCTTTCCCTAGGAATGAATTTCGGCATTGATTTTTCCGGCGGCACCTTGCTCGAGCTGCGCGCCAAGAACGGCGTGGCAGACCTCGCAAAATTGCGGTCGACCGCCGAGCGTCTCAAGATCGGCGACGTCGAGGTGCAGGGTTTCGGCGGGCCGTCCGACGTGACCATGCGTTTCGGCCTTCAGGCGGGCGGCGATGCCGCGCAACAAGCCGCCGTGAACCGCGTGAAAGAGGCCATCGGCGATGGCTACGAGGTCCGGCGCACCGAGGTCGTCGGTCCCCGCGTCTCCGGCGAACTCGTGCAGTCCGGCACGCTTGGCGTTGTCATTTCGATCATCGCAGTGCTTTGCTACCTCTGGTTCCGGTTCGAATGGCAGTTCGCGGTTGGCGCGATCATCGCGACAATGCACGACCTCTTGCTTACCGTTGGCTTTTTCGCGCTGACCCGGCTCGAATTCAACACGACGTCGATCGCCGCCATTCTCACTATCGTCGGCTATTCCCTGAACGAAACCGTCGTGGTGCTCGATCGCATTCGCGAAATGATGCGGAAATATCGCAAGATGCCGGCCGACCAACTAATCGATGTCTCGGTTAATGCGGTCTTGCCGCGCACGATCATGACCGCGACCACGGTGTTTCTCGCCCTTCTCTCGCTTGTCGTATTCGGCGGCCAGGTGATCCGCTCGTTCTCGATCGCGATGATCTGGGGCATTTTTGTCGCGACCTATTCTTCCGTCTTTATTTGTTCGCCGATGCTGATCTACCTCGGCCTGCGCGGCGACACCGTGGGTCCGGTGCCGGCCGCCACCCCCGCGAAGAGGCCGGCATAGACGCGGGCGCGAGCGGGAGACGCAGCCAATTGATACGGACTACGCGTATTGCGAGGGACTCCTTCGCCGCGAGGATAAAGACCGCTGGCTCGCGAGCCTTTTCGTTCCGCGCGAGCCGCGGCGCCACATCCACGCCCTCTATGCTTTCAGCCTCGAAGTCGCCCGCGTACGCGAAATCGTCTCCGAGCCCTTGCTTGGTGAAATCCGATTCCAATGGTGGCGGGACGCGCTCGAAGGGGCGGCCGATGCGGGCGAGGCCAAGGCCAATCCCGTCGCCGCCGCCCTTCTCGATACGATCGCGCGCTTCGATCTGCCGAAAGCGCCTCTCCTCGAATTGATTTTTGCGCGGGCGGCGGGCCTTTATGGCGAGCCGATGGATTCCGTCGCGGCGCTCGAAGCCTG
>DATARJ010000315.1:0-1804 GCA_036264205.1 Methylocella sp. | reverse complement strand
GGGATCGACGGTGATGAAAAGCGCGGCGATTTTTTTATCCGGCCCTAGTTCCTTGAAAACGGCCGAAATATCGAAGAGCGCGGTCGGACAAAAGTCCGGGCAATGCGTGTACCCGAAGAACACTAAATAGGGGCGTCCGGCGAGATCGGCGTTCGTCACCGCGCGGCCATCCTGCCCGATCATGGCAAAAGAGCCGCCGATTTCCGCCGAACCGAGATCCGCGCGGCCTGGCATGACGGCATAAACCAAGCCGCTGAGACCGGCGAGGCCAAGCGCGAAGCCAAGTACAATATAAAAAAGAAGCCGACGGGAACTCTGCTTCCGGGGAGCCTTTTTCGGCACGTGCTTCATGCCTGGAAATTACTCAAAATGCGCGGCAAGCGCCAGTGCCGGAACGTTAAAAATAATCGCGTGCCGCGCCGATTTCCTAAGGTTTAGCTCGAGGCCCGGCGGCCTTGCCAGCCGTTGATGCCAACGTTATAACCTTCGCGGATCGGTGGCCTAGGGAACTGCCATGAGCGTTGCCCACGAGCATCCGGCGGGGATTGCCGCTTCGCCGGCGTTTTCGTTGCTACGCCTTTCCGCGCTCGCGCGATGCGGCGGCGCCATGGTTGTGATCGCGGGCTTATGGGCAATGGTCTTTTGGGCGCTGGCTTGAGCGGTCTCTACCCGGATTTTTGGACCAATGGACATTGCGATCCGTTTCCGCGATCTCACCCTTGGCTACGACCGCCATCCCGCGGTGCATCACCTCGATGGCGAGGTCGAGAGCGGCGCGCTGCTCGCGGTTTGCGGTCCGAACGGCGCCGGCAAATCGACTTTGCTCAAGGGCATCGCGGGAACGCTTGCGCCGCTTGCCGGCTCGATCGCCTTGCCCCGCTTGAAGTCGCGCGACATTGCCTATCTGCCGCAGGCGGCCGACATCGACAAGAGCTTCCCGATCAATGTTTTCGATGTCGTCGCCATGGGGCTGTGGAAGCGCTGCGGCCTGTTCGGCGGGATTTCCCGGAGCGAAACCGCGAAAATCCGTGCCGCGATCGCGGCGGTGGGGCTCGACGGTTTCGAGGCACGCGCGATCGCGACCCTCTCCGGCGGTCAATTGCAGCGGATGCTATTCGCGCGGCTCCTCGTTCAGGATGCCGCCGTTATTCTGCTTGACGAGCCCTTCACGTCGATCGATTCCAATACCGTCGCCGATCTTATTTCCGTCGTGTCGGGATGGCACGAGGACCAACGCACCGTGCTCGCCGTCTTGCACGATCTCGATCTCGTGCGGGAGCATTTCCCGCAAACCCTCTTGCTCGCGCGGGAAGAAATCGCCAAGGGAAAAACCGATGCCGTCCTTACGCCGGAAAATTTACTCAAAGCGCGGTCCATGATCGAGGCGTTCGACCAGCAGGCGCAGGCCTGCGCGCGGGCGGCATGAACGGCCGTCCGCGATTGGTTTTTCTTAACCTCCGAGCGCGCGATGCAGTTGCATGATCTCTTAATCGCGCCTTTCGCCGAATTTGCGTTCATGCGCCGCGCGCTTGCCGGCTCCGTCGCGCTCGCCATCGCTGGGCCGCCGCTCGGCGTGTTTTTAATTCTGCGCCGCATGGCACTGACCGGCGATGCGGTGGGGCATGCGATTTTACCGGGTGCGGCGCTAGGCTATCTCACGGCGGGCCTGTCGCTTGGGCCGATGACCATCGGGGGACTGGCGGCGGGCTTAATCGTCGCGGCCGGCTCCGGTGTCGTTGCCCGCGCGACGATTTTGCGTGAGGATGCTTCGCTCGCGGCGTTCTATCTGATCTCGCTCGCGCTC
>DATARJ010000382.1:0-3711 GCA_036264205.1 Methylocella sp. | reverse complement strand
CGCCGAGGTCGCCCGGACGCGTCTTGCCCATGATCGCGTTGAAATTCGCCCCGTCGCAATAGAAATAAGCCCCGGCCTCATGCACCAAAGCGGCTATTTCGACGGCATCCTTCTCGAACAGTCCGCAAGTGTTGGGATTGGTCAGCATGATCGCGGCGACGTCTGGCGCGAGCTGGCTCTTGACCTTGGCCGGGTCAAGTGTGCCGTCGGCGCGCACCGGGACTGCACGCACCTCGAATCCGGCGCCAGCCGCGGAAGCCGGATTGGTGCCATGTGCGGACTCCGGCACGAGAACGATTTTGCGGGTTCCTCCCTCTCCCTTGGCCGCGATGGCGGCCCTGATAGCCATCATGCCGCAAGCCTCGCCGTGCGCACCCGCTCTCGGCGCCATGGCGATGGCGTCCATCCCGGTCATGACCATCAGCCAGCGGGCGAGATCGGCGATAAGCTCAAGGGCGCCTTGCACGGTAGACTGCGGTTGCAGGGGATGAATGTCGGCAAAGCCAGGCAGCCGCGCCATCGCCTCGTTGAGACGGGGATTATGCTTCATCGTACAGGAGCCGAGCGGATAAATCCCCGCGTCGATCGCATAATTTAGCCGCGACAACCGCACGTAATGACGCAACGACTCGGGCTCGCTCAAGCCCGGAAGGCCGGCCGGTACTTGCCGCTCGAGGGAGCCGAGCCGATGCTTAAATGGCAACGGCTCGTCGAGATCGACGCCGGTATTCTCCGGCCGCCCGGTTTCGAAGACGAGGCCTTCCTCGATTTCGAGGCCGCGATTGCCGGTGAAGGTCTTCGCGTCCGGTGCCCCCGCCTCGGCCGCATCGGTGACGGACGGGTGCCGCATTAGCATGCCAGCGCTCCTTGCAAGGCTTCGGCGAAGACCGCGCGATCGGCGTCCGTGTTGACTTCCGTGGAGGCCGCGAGAATGAGATCGTCCAATCCCTTGTCCGGCAAAAGCCGGGAGACCGGAACCCCGCCGAGCACGCCTTTTTCCGCCATCCGCGCGACCGTCCGCGCGGCATCGCCAGGAATCTTGATCGTGAATTCATTAAAGAACGTCTCATTCAGCACGTCGACGCCTTTCACCGCCGCGAGCCGGTCCGCGAGGGCGACGGCATTGGCGTGATTGATGCGGGCGAGACGGCGCAGGCCCGCATCGCCAAGCAGGGTCAGGTGAATCGTGAAGGCAAGGCCGGCGAGACCGGAATTGGTGCAGATATTGGAAGTTGCCTTGTCGCGCCGGATATGCTGCTCGCGCGTCGAAAGGGTCAAAACGAAGCCGCGCCGTCCCGACGCATCCACCGTTTCGCCGCAGAGGCGCCCCGGCATCTGGCGCAGATATTTGGCCTTGGCGGCGAAGAGCCCGACATAGGGGCCGCCGAAATTCAAGCGATTGCCGATGGACTGGCCTTCGCCCACGGCAATATCGGCGCCCATCGCTCCCGGCGGCTTGACGAGACCGAGCGAGACAACCTCGGTGAAAACCGCGATGAGAAGCGCACCCTTCGCATGACAGAGCGCGGCGGCTCCAGAAAGTTCACGGAGATTGCCGAAGAAATCGGGGCTTTGCACCACCACGCACGCAGTTTCATCATCGACAACGCCGCCGAGATTCTCGGCCGCGAAAACGTCTGGCTGAAGCACCGCGACGGCGTCCCCGCTCATCGCCGAATAGGTGCGCGCGGCCTCCGCATAATGCGGATGAAGGCCGCCCGATAATACGGCCTTGCGACGCTTGGTTATCCGGCGGGCCATTGCCACGGCCTCGACCGTCGCGGTCGATCCGTCATACATCGACGCATTGGCGAGATCCATCGCGGTCAAGGTCGCGACCTGGGTCTGGAACTCGAAAATGGTTTGCAATGTGCCTTGCGCGATTTCAGGCTGATAGGGCGTATAGCTGGTGAGAAATTCGGAGCGTTGGATCAAATGATCGACGCTTGCGGGAACATGATGCTTGTAGGCCCCGGCCCCAACAAAAAACGGCACCGAGCCCGCCGCCACGTTTTTTGCCGCCAGCCCGCAGAGCAAGCGCTCCACCTCCATTTCGGTCTTACGCGGCGGCAGATCGAGATCGCATTCGAGCCGCTTGGCCTTCGGAATATCGGCGAAAAGCGCGTCGATGCCAACCACGCCGATGCGCGCCAGCATATCGGCCCGGTCCTCGTCGTTTAGTGGAAGATAACGCATCTTTGCTTCTCTCGATGGTGGCGCAACGAGGGCCCGCATAAGGCAGGAACTCCGGTCAGGCCGAGAGCGATTCGAGTTCAAACTGCCATGGCTAAGAAAGGGCCTTCAGAAACGCGCGATAGGCATCCTCGTCCATCAGGCTGTCGAGTTCGGCGGCATCGGTCAGCTTGATTTTGAAAAACCAGCCCTTGCCGGAAGGATCCTCGTTGGCGAGTCCGGGCGAATCGGCAAGCGCGCTGTTGACCTCTACGACTTCGCCCGACACCGGCGCATTGACCTCGCTGGCAGCCTTGACGCTTTCGACGGTGGCGGCCTCGGCGCCTTTCGACAACCTCTCGCCGACCGGCGGCAGTTCGACAAACACAACGTCGCCCAATTGGGATTGCGCATAATCGGTGATCCCGATGACGCCGGTGCCGCGCTCGACGCGGACATATTCGTGGCTCCTGGTGTAGCGCGTGGTCATCGGTCTCCTCTAAGGTAATGGTGCGGCACGAAAGGCATGGGAACGATTTTTGCCGCAAGCGGCTTGCCGCGTACGATCAGGCAAACTTGCGTGCCGGGCGCGGCGCGCGCGGCATCGACATAGCCCATTGCGACCGGCCGCCCGAGGCTCGGCGCGAAGCCCCCCGAGGTAACCCGTCCGATGGTTTGACCATCGAGCGTTACAATCTCGGAACCTTGTCGCGCGGGGACCTTGCCTTCGAGCAAAAAACCGGCGCGCAAGCGCGACGGTCCATGATCGATCGTCCGCATCACCTGCTCATACCCAAGAAATCCGCCTGCCTCGCGCCGGCGTTTCGAGATCGACCATGATAGTCCCGCCTCGACAGGGCCGGTTGTGCGATCGATGTCCTGGCCATAAAGGCAGAGGCCTGCCTCAAGCCGGAGCGAATCCCTGGCGCCGAGGCCAATCGGGCGAACGTCCGCCTCGTCGAGCAATTCTTGTGCGAAACCAACCGCCGCCGTTGCCGGAATCGAAATCTCGAAACCGTCCTCGCCAGTATAGCCGGAGCGCGAAATGTTAAGAACGATACCATCCCGCTCATCACTTGTGGCCGACATGAAAGGCATCGCCGTAACACTCTTGGCCGCGGCGGACGAAACGTGCCGGAGCAAGACCTCCGCGGCCTTCGGTCCTTGCAAGGCGAGCAAGGCATGGCCGTCGAGAACGGTCAGCGCGCAATCCGGCAGCTTGGCGGCCAGATGGGCGAAGTCGGCTCTTTTTGTAGCGGCGTTGACGACGAGAAAAAGCCACTCGCGCCCGGCTTCGTCATCGCGCCGCGTCACCATCAAATCGTCGAGAATATGCCCATCACCATCGAGCAACTGAGTGTAGCGCATCCGTCCCGGAGCAAGCGCGGCGATGTCGCCCGGCACAAGCCTCTCCAGACAGCGCGTGGCCTGCGGTCCGGCAAGAATCGCCTGGCCCATGTGCGAGACATCGAAGAGCCCGGCCCGCGACCGCGTATGAAGGTGTTCGCTGAGGAACCCCGACGGATATTGCACGGGCAT
>DATARJ010000365.1:0-2364 GCA_036264205.1 Methylocella sp. | reverse complement strand
GCATCGCGCGGCGAAACTCTTCCGCAAGGGAAATATCCTACGCAAGGGAAACATCCTACGCAAGGGATTCGCAGATTTTAGAAAGGGATGTCATCGTCAATAATGTCGGCGGTGCGGCTTGAGCCGGCGGCGGGACGGGGCTCCGCGCTTTGCTCCAGCGCCGGCGAGCGGCCGAAGGAGTCGCCCGATGCCTCGAAGGCATCCCCAGCGTCGCCGCGGCCGCGGCCTGTCCAGAAGGGTCAATTCGCCGCGAAAGCGGGTCAGCACGACCTCCGTCGTCTTGCGCCGATTATCGTCGCGTGAGTATATACGTGGACTTGAGAACAAATATGTGTCCCTGCTAGAGAACGATATCTTTACGTGTCAAGTGGTACGTTTCTGGCGTCACGAGCTATCAGGCTTTAGTGGATTACCTGATGCAGCTGCGAGAAAAACGATCTAACGCAGGCCGCCAAAGATTTCAGCAGGACAGTACGGGATTCAGATTCTTGACGCAATTGAGGCAATAAAAGATGTATTTAAGAAAATAAGTGCTTAAGTTTAAGCGAGCCTAACAAGCGGGTCTGACGTGCGTGGAGTCGGACGCGGTTACCTAGGGCGCTCATGCAGTCCGTTAACGGAAGTAGCCCGGACTGCGTTGCAACTCGGAGTGCCGCTCGGTTCCGCTCCTCCCCCGATCGTAGACGCTGTGCTGTTCGATTTGCTGCGACCGTATGTCTCCTTCTTGGGGAGTTCCGGACCGCTCAAGGGGCATCAAACGCGACCCTATGGGTCAACTCCCGTTCATCGAGAACTCTGGGCCCAATTTCCGTTCTGGGCCGAAGCGGAAATTCAAACCGAGCCATTACCCAGACCCCAAATGAAGGAGCGCCTGCGTGGCAAATCTATCGCCCGCGGAATGGACGGCGATCTGGCTATCGTTGAGAATTGCCATCGCCGCGACAATCGCCAGCCTTCCGTTTGGCATTTTAATCGCCTATGCGCTCGCGCGCTGGCATTTCGCAGGCAAGATCATCCTGAACGCCGCCGTCCATTTGCCCTTGGTGATGCCTCCGGTCGTCACCGGTTTTCTTTTGCTCATTCTTTTCGGCCGAAAAGGCGTTTTCGGCACCTTCCTCGCCAACATCGGGATCGTATTGTCGTTTCGCTGGACCGGCGCGGCGGTGGCTTGCGCGGTCATGGGATTTCCGCTCATGGTTCGCGCGATGCGGCTTTCCTTCGAGTCCATCGACCGGCGCTTGGAACAGGCCGCCGGGACTCTCGGCGCAAATCGCATGTGGACGTTTTTTCTTGTTAGTCTGCCGCTCGCGCTGCCCGGCATCATTGCCGGGGCTATTCTTGGCTTTGCCAGGGCGCTCGGGGAATTCGGCGCGACGATCACCTTCGTTGCAAATATTCCGGGCGAGACCCAGACAATCGCGTCTGCGATCTATAGCTACACGCAAGTTCCTGGCGGCGACGCAAACGCCATGCGGTTGACTGTCGTATCGATTGCGATTTCGTTTGCTGCGCTGGTTGCCTCGGAAATCGTCCAGCGGCGGGCCGAGAAAATTCTGGCAAATCGCGAATGATCGAGCTCGATGTCGCGCTCAAGATCAAAAGCTTCGACCTCGCAGTGGCTTTCGCGAACGGCGATGGCATTACAGCGCTGTTTGGCCAATCCGGTTCGGGCAAATCCCTGACGCTCAATCTTATAGCAGGGTTGATGCGCCCTGACCGGGGAATCATCAAGCTCGACGGCCGTGTTCTCGTCGATAGGAAACGCGGCGTCTTTGTCGCCCCGCACCGGCGCCGCATCGGCGTTGTGTTTCAAGATTCGCACCTCTTTCCGCATTTTAGCGTGCGTCAGAATCTGCGGTTTGGGCGCTGGTTCGCGCAGCGCGGCGAGCAGGCGATCGATTTCGATTCCGTGGTGGAGATTTTGGCGATCGGCAAGCTTCTGTCGCGCCATCCGGCAGGATTGTCGGGCGGCGAAAGACAGCGGGTAGCAATCGGGCGCGCACTTCTTTGCGGCCCAAAACTTCTCCTGTTCGATGAGCCTCTTGCCGCGCTCGACATCGAGCGCAAGCTCGAAATTCTTCCGCTCATCGAGCGTTTGCGAGACGAATTCGCCGTGCCGATCGTTTATGTTTCCCATGCGATCGAAGAAGTCGTGCGGCTTGCGAATTTCATCGTTGTACTCGATGCGGGCCGGGTTAAGGCAATCGGTGGTCCCGGCGAGGTTTTTGGCGCGCTCGGCGGCGGCTGGTCCCGGTTTGACCGCATCTCCGTTCTGATGATGAAAGTTCGCGGCGAGAATGCCGCCTATGGCCTCACCGAGCTGACGCATCCGGCCGGTACGGTTTGGCTCGCCGGTCCGGCCGG
>DATARJ010000291.1:0-4002 GCA_036264205.1 Methylocella sp. | reverse complement strand
CTCCCGGCGAGCGTGGTACCCGTCGCGGCGAGGCTTGAAAAAAAGAGGATTCCAAATATTCGTCCAACTGTCATCACGTAACTCCAATAAGCGGACATCCGTTCAATCGATCTCCTAACGCGCCAGATGTCAAAATGTTGCGCCGATGGTTGGGCGCAGCCGGGTGCTCTGACGGTTTATTTCAAAGCGAAGTAATGCATGGTTTAAGTGAAAATTTCGTTGATGCCGAGCGTTGCCGCATTCATAACTTCTTGGCGGAAGAAACCAATTCCGGACTACCACAGCTATTGCGGCGCGATACCGATGGGGCAAGAAACGCCAGTGCCGCCGAGGCCGCAATAGCCCTGCGGATTTTGCGCGAGATATTGCTGGTGATAGGCTTCGGCGTAATAAAAATCCGGCCGATCGAGGATCTCCGTTGTGATTGCAGGAAAGCCCCGCGCGGCCAACGCTTTGGCGAAGACCGCTTTGCTTGCCTCGGCAGCGGCGCGCTGGGCCGCGTTTTCAACATAGATGGCGGAGCGATACTGCGTGCCAACATCGTTGCCCTGCCGCATCCCTTGGGTCGGATCATGATTCTCCCAAAAAGTCCTTAACAGCGCTTCATAGGAAATCTTAGCCGGGTCGAAAGCGACCAATACGACTTCGTTGTGGCCAGTTGCCCCAGAGCAGACTTCCTCGTAGGTGGGGTTCGGGGTAACGCCGCCCGCGTATCCGGCCGCCGTCACATGGATACCGTCGCCGAGCTCCCAGAACTTGCGCTCGGCGCCCCAGAAACAGCCCATGCCGAACAGCGCGGTCGCGATGCCCGGCGGGAATGGAGGCTTCAATCCGTGCCCGGTTATGAAATGGGTTCCGGCGGTCAAAACCGGATCCGGCCGCCCGGGCAGGGCCTCGGCGGCGGTAGGCAGGGAAATGCGTTTGCGGAACGAAAACATCGGACGCATCCACCGGGGACGTAATCCAGCCTCCTCAAAATGGATGTTACACCGCAAGCATACAATAGGGCGTCGGCGCGTATCACCGGAGATACGAACGTTCAGCGGCTCGAAAAACCAAATCGTGGCGCCGATTTGCGGCCAAGCCGGATGGCCAAACATCCGATGGCGCCGGCGGCGAGCCATACCGGTAAACGCATAAGATCGACCAAAACGGGGTCCCAAATGAATGGATGAATTCTCCGTGCAACGAAGACCTGAGCCAAGGCTAACTGGCCGGGGGCGACCGCCATGAGCGTCTCGCCGAGGGGCGTGACGGATAGCCTTGCCCCCGCGACGGAGCGCGTGACGTCACCAAGGAGAGTGACGAATGCGGTCGCCAGGAAGCAAAGACCTAAAAAACGCAAAAATAGCCGGAACATGATTTAACCGACGTTTCCATCGCTAGCTTGACCAAGGCCGCTAACCTCGGTCCGGTTGTGAGTTGGAACCCGCAAAGGCAGCGGCTGATCCTTGCGGCCCACGGACCGGCCCGACTTTACCGCCGCGCGGTCTTCCTCCAGCGCAATTTCTCTCCAATCACGGCGCCGTTCGCGTTGCGTTTGAACACGCCCGCGCCTATATAACGCCGCGATCCTCTCCTCGGATATTTTGTTTAGCTTCGCTGCTGGAATCCGCGAACGACGTCCGTGTCCGAGCGCACAGGAGACATAAATGAGCAATGCGCCACTGATGCCCAAGGCCACCGCCGTCTGGCTGGTAGAGAACACCTCGCTCACATTCGAACAGATCGCCAGTTTTTGCAAACTTCATCCGCTGGAAGTGAAAGGGATCGCGGACGGCGAAGTAGCGGCTGGGATCAAAGGTCATGACCCTATCACGTCCGGCCAGTTGACTCGCGAGGAAATCGCGGCGGCCGAAGCAGAGGAGAGGCGCCAGCTGCAGCTCGCGGTACCGAAGGTGCGGCTGCCGGAGGCGCGCCGCAAGCGCGGCGCCCGTTACACGCCGCTGTCGCGACGGCAGGATCGCCCGAATGCCATCCTCTGGCTGATTCGCAATCACCCGGAGCTGAAGGATGCGCAGATTATGCGCCTCGCCGGTACCACGAAGACCACGCTGCAAGCGATCCGTGACCGGACGCATTGGAATTCGGCGGCGTTAACGCCGACCGACCCCGTCACGCTCGGACTCTGTTCGCAAACTGATCTCGATTTGGAAGTCAACCGTGCCGCCAAGGATCGTCCGCCGGCGGAAGAAGACCGTGGTCAAACCCTCGTGTCCAGCGAAGTTACGACGCGCGAAACCCATAACGAAGCAGTAAGGGAAGCCGGTGTTTTTGGCATTGCGGGTGTCGAAAAGGCCGAACCGGAAGCCGGCCTCGACGTGGATTCCGTTTTCGCCAAGCTTAAGGACCTCAAGGTCAAAGAATAGCAATTATCCCATGGGTCGCAGCTCGCGAAATCGGCCAGATTCCCTTACGCAAAAACACCAGAAAAATTCAACGGACCTTCGAGGGAATAGTACGTTCGGGTCAAGAAATCGCGCGGCGAATTGGCTATCATCAAACTACGGAGTTCGATGCCTCCGCGCCTTCCCGGTGGCGGTCCCGCGCCTGTCTAGCCCTAACTAGTTGGCGCGAACTCTTATCCGGACCGGCCGCCCTAGCCCCCTAAGGGCGGCCGGTTTTTCCCGCTGCGGGCGGAAAGCGACGCAGGCAGCGGAAGAGCCCATCGATGTCCCCGCCGGGCCTCGGCCAGGGCCCAGAAAAGATCAGCGGCGAAATTCGTTTTGTCCTCGCCACGCGACACGAGGGCCATCGGTTGCGAGCCGAACCTTCCGTCCTGCTCCCGCTCAAGCCGCACAAAAGGCATCACCACATGAAAATTGCGCGCGTAGGAAGCGCGATGCGGCTTCAGCCGCGCCGTGAAGAGCGGCAAATTTTCGGGTCCCACGGCGAAAATCTCGCGCGGCATTGGATACCCTCGACAAAAGGCTGGGCCCTAGCCTTGCTCTCGGTGGGGTGTGGATTTTATAACCGTGGATGCGCAAAAGAAACACCGCGACTAAAAATCCGGCGTCCGAAATTTTGGACAGCGCCCCTTCCGCGCCCGGGACGAAGTTGAACACGCCACCCAAAAAAATCTCCCGGCGCGGAACGAAACCGCAAGGCGCGCGGCAAATGCCGCCGGACCCGGCAAAGGTGGCCGAGATTTTCCGCCGCTTCGCAGCCGCCAATCCGCACCCAAAAGGCGAACTCGACTATGTGAACGCCTTCACCCTTCTCGTCGCGGCCGTGCTTTCGGCGCAAGCGACCGATGTAGGCGTCAACAAGGCCACGCGCGCGCTTTTCGCCGTGGCCGACAGCCCAGCCAAAATGGCGGCGCTCGGCAAGGACAAGCTCCAGGACATGATCAAGACGATTGGACTTTACCGCGCCAAGGCAAAAAACGTGATCGCCTTATCGCAGCGGCTCGTCGAGGATTTTGGCGGCGAGGTGCCGCGCAGCCGCGAGGCGCTCGAAACGCTCCCCGGAGTGGGCCGCAAGACCGCCAACGTCGTCATGAATACCGCTTTCGGTGCGCCGGTGATCGCCGTCGACACGCATATTTTCCGGGTCTCCAACCGGATTCCCTTGGCGGCGGGCAAGACGCCGCTTGAAGTCGAACGGGGGCTTGAGAAAATCATTCCCGCTGCGTTCAAGCCCCATGCGCATCACTGGCTGGTCCTCCATGGCAGGTATGTCTGCAAGGCCCGCCGCCCAGAATGCGAACGCTGCCTAATCTCCGATCTCTGCCGATGGCCGGGCAAGCGGGCCTGATTTACTTCGGCGCATTCCTCCGGCGCGCATGAGATCTTCGAGCTAAACTAGGCAAAGCAGCGATCCGCCGCCACGGCTAGGAGCGCAACGATCCCACGAAAAATGGTCATACGGCGATCGTCAGCCGCTGCGCGGCGCGGGTGATGCCGGTATAGAGCCAGCGGTTGCGG
This sequence comes from Methylocella sp., assembly GCA_036264205.1. Lineage (GTDB taxonomy): Bacteria > Pseudomonadota > Alphaproteobacteria > Rhizobiales > Beijerinckiaceae > Methylocapsa. The sequence goes on along the minus strand of DATARJ010000291.1, from coordinate 76 downwards.
TGTTCGCGAAACGCGAAGCTTTCGTCGAACAAAACCACATGGTTCCATTGCGACCCCTGCGCCTTATGCACGGTGA
>DATARJ010000230.1:0-3980 GCA_036264205.1 Methylocella sp. | reverse complement strand
CGTCTTGAAAAAACAATCGATTTCTATCTCGGATTCGAAGCAAGACGCCGCGATAAAATCAGGCTGATCAAACCCGAGTGCGAGGGCAAACTCGACATCCCGCTTGCTGATGGTTCCATCTTCACGCTCACCGCCCGCGCGGACCGGATCGAGCTGAACACCGATGGAACGGTAACGCTCGTCGATTACAAGACTGGAACACCACCGGGATCGAACGAAATTTTCGTCGGCTTCGCGCCGCAACTGACACTGGAAGCGGCGATGTGCCTGCGCGGCGCCTTCGACCTTGGACGCAAGGCCGATACAATCGATGCACTGTATTTGAAGCTCGGCGGAGCCGAGGGCGGCGCAGAAAAGTTCATCAATTTCGGCAAAGCCAATTTCAAGGACGTCGCTGAGGACCATTATCGCGGTCTCATCGCGCTGCTCGACCAGTTCCGCGACCCGGCGACGGCCTATTCGCCGCGCCCGTTTCCGAAATTCGCGAAGCGCTACAATGCTTATGATCATCTTGCCCGTGTCAAGGAATGGTCGCTGGGCGGCGAGCCGGACGGCGGCGGCATATAATGGTGTCCTTCGACATCCCGGCCGACTCGCGGGGCAAACAGCACCAGGCCTCAAATCCAAACCAGTCGGTATGGGTTTCGGCCCATGCCGGATCGGGCAAGACGCATGTTCTCGCGAGCCGGGTGGTCCGGCTTCTCCTGCAAGGCGTCGCGCCTTCGAAAATTCTCTGCCTCACCTTCACGAAGGCGGCGTCGGCGAACATGGCCTTGCGCGTCTTCGATAAGCTGGCCGATTGGACGACGCTTGCCGATGCTGAACTTGGCCGGCAGATTGCCGCGACTGGAGCGCCGGTGCCAAGCCGTAAGCAATTAACTACGGCACGAACACTCTTTGCGCGGACGGTCGAGACACCGGGCGGCTTGAAGATCAAGACGATCCATGCCTTTTGCGAACGGCTGCTGCATTTGTTTCCGTTCGAAGCCAATGTCCCGTCGCGCTTTGAAGTGGCCGACGATCTGCGTCAAGCGGAACTGTTGCGGCAAGCTCGGCGTGAGGTTCTCGCCGAAGCGAATTCCGGCAAGGGGGCGCTCGGGGCCGCTTTGCAATGCGTCATCGACGAATGCGGGCCGGATGCTTTTGAAGATCTCATTAAGGAAGCGATGCGCCATGGCGCAATTTCGTGCGCGAGATGGCGGCAAGAGCCGGCGGAGTTTTTGCGCCGTTCCTTAGGTCTTGCGGAGGGCCGCGAGATTAGAGCAGTTGAGCGCGAGATGGCCGAGGAAGGGATCGCGCCGGCGCGCTGGAGCGTGATCGCGGCAATTCTCGATCAAGGCAAGAAGCCGGATCAAGACCGCGCAAGGGAATTCCAACAAGCCTTTTCGGCCTCGCGGTCGGCGCCTTCCGATGGAACCCTTGCAACATCTCTCGATTCTTATCTTGCCATTTTTTTCACAACGGAAGGCACACCCCGCGTGTCTCTTGTCACCAACGATCTCGCGCGGGCGCATCCGAAAATCGAGGCTGAACTTCGCGCCGAGCAGCTCCGCCTCGATGGGCTTCGCGCCGAGCGCAGGGCCGCCGCAACGTTCGATCGCACGCGTGCGCTGATCGAGGTCGCGAGTGCCATCTTCAAGCGCTACGGCGAGGAGAAAGCGGCGCGCGGAATCCTCGATTTCGATGACCTCATCGAAAAGACTTTGGCCTTGCTCGAACGCTCGGATGCACGCTGGGTGCTCTATAAGCTCGATGCGGGAATCGACCATGTTCTTGTCGATGAGGCGCAGGACACGAGCGAAGCCCAGTGGAAAATTCTCGAAGAGCTCACCGGCGATTTCGCGGTCGGGCGTGGGCAAAGCCAAGTCCCGCGCACGTTTTTCGCGGTTGGCGACGAAAAACAATCGATCTTTTCCTTTCAGGGCGCCGCACCGCTCATGTTCGACAAGATGCGGCGAAAATTCGAAGCCCGATTTACAGCGGGCGCTCAACCTTTCGCGCACGTGCCGCTCACCCTGTCGTTTCGCTCGGCGCCCGGCGTTCTTTCCGCGATCGACAAGGTTTTCGAGCACGGGGATCACAAACGCGGGCTTGTCGCGGCGAATGAAGCTTGGATGCCGCACCAAGCGTTGAAGTATCAATTGCCTGGTCTTGTTGAAATCTGGCCGCTGGCGGCGGCGCGGTCCGGTGAAGATCCCCGCGCGTGGACGCTACCGCTCGATCTTCTCGATGCGAAAGACCCGGCCAATCTTGTTGCTCAGCGGGTTGCCCAAAAGATCGCGCAACTCATCGATCCGGGTTCCGACGAATTTGTGCATGACAGTCAATTGCGGCGGCGGGCGGTGCGCCCTGGCGACATTCTGGTCCTCGTTCGCACACGCGGGCCTTTTTTCGAGGCGATGATCCGGGCCTTGAAGAAGAGCGGAATCCGCACGGCTGGCGCCGACCGACTTGAGCTCACCCATCATATCGCCGTCATGGACCTCATCGCAGCTGGCCGCGCGAGCCTGCTTCCGCAAGACGATCTCATGCTCGCCTGCGTGCTGAAATCGCCGCTCATCGGGCTCGACGATGACGATCTCATGGCGCTCGCGCCGCGCCGGCCAACCAGTCTTTTCGATGCGCTCCAAGCTTCCGCGGACGCAAAGCATGCCGGGGCCATAAACAAGCTCGCTCGCTGGCGCGCGCGGGCCGGCGGCGGTCCTTTTGCTTTCTATGCGAGTCTTCTCGGCGCGGATCGCGGACGCCGCGACATCGAAGCGAGACTTGGACCGGAAGCTGGCGATGCGATCGACGAATTCTTGCGTCTCGCCATCGCCCATGAGCAAGAGGAGGCGCCTTCGCTCGCGGCCTTTCTCAACGATCTCGAAGGGCTGGAATACTCAATTAAACGCGACATGGAGACCGGCGAGGACGCGGTGCGGGTGATGACCGTCCATGCGGCCAAGGGGCTCGAAGCAAAAATCGTATTTCTCCCCGATACCTGCCGCGTGCCGTCGCCACGCCACGAACCTAGAGTGTTTGCGCTCGACACGAAGGTGCCCGGCGAACAGACCATCGGCTGGTCGCCACGACAAGACCTCGATTGCGAGGCAATTGCCGACCCGCGGGGGAAGGCACGCGATGCGGCGACAGACGAATACAGGCGGCTATTCTATGTAGCTTTGACCCGCGCCGAAGAGCGCCTCTATATCGCCGGGTTTCATGGCGCGAAAGGGCCAAGTTCCGGCTGCTGGGCCAAGATGATCGAGGCCGCTGTCGCCAACGATGCTGGATTTCGGAAAGTGCCAGCGTTCTGGAATGGCGAGGATCAAATTCTGCGCCTTGTCACGGAAGGGAGCGGCGCGGCCGCCGCCGCTGCCTTGCCGGACGGCCGGGCCCTCGCCACGCCGGCCGTCGTCGTGCCCGACTGGCTCTGGCGCGAAGCCGAATTCGAGACAAATGCGAGACCTCCCGTCAGGCCTTCGCGCGCACGCGCGCCAGCGCATCGCCTCGACGGCACGGGAGCTGCGCAAGCAAGGCGCGAAGCCTCGCGGCGCGGCCGACTCATGCATCTGCTGTTGCAATATCTGCCAGGCATTGCCGCGCTGCACCGCCGCGACGCCGCACAGGCTTTCGTAGCCGCGCGGGCCCCAGGCCTCAACGAAACGGCGCGCCAAAATCTCGCCGGGGAGGTGCTCGAGGTTATCGCCCTACCCGAGCTTGCCGGTTTATTCGGGCCAGGTTCGAAAGCTGAGGTGTCTTTCGCGGGCAGACTAGTGCTCGGGCAGCGGACGATCGATGTCCCCGGACGGGTGGATCGGATTGGCGAAAACCAGAAAGAAATTCTCGTCGCCGATTACAAGACCGGCGCACCTTGCGCGCTCGACGGCACCCCGGCCGCCTATCTCGCGCAAATGGCGCTCTACCGCGCGGTTCTGGCGCCGCTCTGGCCAGACAAAACTTTGCGGATGCTGCTGATCTGGACGGCCGGGCCCCGC
>DATARJ010000196.1:0-3414 GCA_036264205.1 Methylocella sp. | reverse complement strand
GTCGCTTGCGCTGCGTTTCGCCAATGTCGCGTCAGGCGCGCTCGACGCGGGCTTCGCCTCGGAAAACGCTCATGATTGGGACATCGCGGCGGCCGATCTCATCCTCCACGAGGCGGGGGGCCGCTTGGCGAGTCTCGATGGATGCGCGATTATCTACAATCGCAGCGATACTCGCCATGGCCTGCTCACTGCCGCCCCGGCGCAAATTCATGCCGAAGTCAACGCGGCGGCACGGTTGGTGGACGGCAGGGTCGCAGCCATGAAAAGTAGCTAAACGGGAGCATATCGCCGCATTGGCCTCGGCGTCCGTGGTCCAGCTGTTCCACGTCGATCGCGCGACGTATTTCGATAGCCACCACAACTACCGGTTAGGCTATGTTCGGTCCGCCAGGGTAAGGCCAGAGCGCGCCGCGGCTACGGCGTCACGATCCTCTCTGCTGCCCGGACTGCACCTGCAGCTCGGGAAACTTGGCCGCGGCCTCCTTGACATCGGCAGGAAACTCCGAGAATTCCTGCACCTGGCGAACCTCGATCACTTCATTGTCCGAAGCCGGGCAGCGCGACGCCCACTCGACCGCCTCTTCCTTCGACTCCACCTGAATCATCCAATAGCCGCCCACTACCTCCTTCGCCTCGGCGAAGGGTCCATTGGTCACCGTGGGCTGCCCTCCGGAGAACGAGACGCGCGCGCCCATCGAGGGCGGGTGGAGGCCATCGAGCGCGAGCAGCACGCCGGCTTTCTGCAGGGACTCGTTGTACTTCATCATCGCGGCAACGGCTTTGGCGTCCGGCATGGCGCCCGGCGCTGCCTTCTCGTATCCCTTGGGGATCATCAGCATTAGGAATCGCATCGGTATATCTCCTTCCGTTTCAAGGCGCCCGCTGGATTGCTTTGTTGGACATCAGCGGGAGAGGGCACCGGTCCTCAATGCGCCACGACGATCATCCAGGGCACGCCGAAGCGATCGGCGACCATGCCGAAGCGCGAGGAGAAGAAGGTCTTGGTCAACGGCATCTGCACCTGCCCCCCGTCGGCGAGGGACGCGAAGAGCCGCTCAGCCTCGGAATCGTTAGCCGCCGTGAGCGACAGCGAAAAGCCCTGGAAGCTCGGCTTCCCCGTGCACCGCCCATCGGACGCCAGCAAAGTTGTATCGCCGATGCGGAAGCTCATGTGCATCACTTTCTCCTCGGCACCGGGCTGGCACATTTGGGGATCGGGGCTGTCCTTCCAACGCATGAGCGTTGTGACCTCGGCGCCGAGCGCCTTCCGGTAGAACTCGGCCGCCTCTTCGCAGCGGCCTTCAAAAACCAGGTAGGGTTGGACTTGCATTGTGTCTCCTTTTCATCGTCCCCGCCTTGAACACGCTCTCACGCGGCGCAACGAAAGATACGTAAGGTCAACCCGCCAAGCATGTTTGCAAACCAAGGCGGCGATAAGGCACCTCGGCTATACATCATTGTCGGCGAAAGCCCCTTAAGAGGTTCTGGACTAGGAACGGACCAAGTGGCGCGTTGCGCCACGATCGTCGTAGGGGTGTTGAGCCTTGCTCTTGCCATTGAGCTGGCGGCAAACCATTGAGCTGGCGGCAAACAGATAAGTCATTGATAAGTCTGGCGCGCCCGGGAGGATGAAACCGGGCACCGCTATGTCATTGTTGCGCCTATAGATTTCTGAGGGTGGGTTCCCCGTGCAAGTTCCGCAGGCGCCAGCGACGGACGTTAGCCACGGCCCTGCGAATTCGCGCCCATCCCGGCCTTTCTTGGCTTGGCTCGGCGGCATGGGAATCAGACGTTCGTTGAGGGGCGCGGTAAGGCAGCGAGCGCAAGGCGAAAGGTCATGGTCAGGGGCGGGCTCGCTCCGCGCCCGAGTGCGAGCCTCGAACCGTGCTCTGCGGATACCGATAGTGGACATCTCGGATCGGAGGAGGGAGGGAACAGCGTGGCCTCGGCAGGTTTCTCCCTATGCCGCTGGCGCTCTTTCCCTTGCTGTATGATGTTCCGAGCGCTTTGATGCAATTCCCCGGGGTAGGTCATGAGGAATCCCTACGAAGTTCTCGGCGTCGCCTCGACGGCTCCCGCTGCCGATATACGCCGCGCCTATCGCAAGCTGGCGAAGAAGCTGCACCCGGATCTCAATCCCGGTGACAAGGCGGCCGAGGAAAAGTTTAAGCAAGTCGCGGTCGCCTACGACTTGCTGAGCGATGAAGAAAAACGCAAACGGTTCGACGCTGGTGAAATTGACGCTTCAGGTACCGAGCGGCCGCCGCAGCACCCGTTCTATCGGGATTATGCGACCTCCGATCACAGTCGCCCCTACACGGAAAGCTACGGCTACGCTGATTTTGCTGACGGCAACGACGACCTGGCGGAGCTTTTGCGGCGCAGCGCGAGAGCGCGCGCGAACAGGCGCGGGCAGGATCTGCACTATCGTCTACCGATCGAGTTCGTCGAATCGATTACGGGTGCGGACAAGCGAGTGACGCTTCCCGATGGTAGCACGCTTGACGTGAAGGTCCCGCCCGGCCTGGTCGATGGACAGGTGCTCCGTCTGCGCGGCAAAGGCGCGCCCGGCGTAGGTGAAGGCGCTCCCGGCGATGCGCTGGTCGAGGTAGAAGTACTACCCGATCGTCGCTTCACGCGTGTGGGCGACGACATCACCCTGGACTTGCCGATCTCCTTGTCCGAGGCCGTGCTCGGCGGCGAGATCCGCGTGCCCACAGCGACCGGTGCCGTGACGATGACCGTGCCGAAGGGATCGAACACCGGCACGACCTTGCGCCTCAAGGGCAAGGGCGCTCCCCGCCGTAGCGGCGGGGCCGGCGACCAGTTGGTCAGGTTGAAGGTCGTCCTTCCGAAACCGCCCGACCCCGAACTCGAACAATTCGTTGCAAACTGGGAAGCGGGCAAGGCGTGGAATCCACGTGAGGATATCGCACCATGAACAGGCAGGATTTTCTGGCGTGCCTGGACATCCAGGTGCAGACCTTGGATTTCTGGCTCGAGCAGGAGTGGCTCGTTCCCGGGCGGGTCGCCGCCGAAATGAACTTCTCCGACATCGACGTTGCCCGCGGGCGCCTCATTCAGGACCTCAAGACGGGATTTGGGGTCAACGATGAAGGCGTAGATGTCATCCTTCATCTCCTCGATCAGCTACACGGCTTTCGGCGCGCGTTCGAAGACCTGTACGAAGACCTCAAGGGCACGCGGCGCTAGGCGTCAAAGCGGACATTAGCCATGAGGCTGCTGATCCGCGGCTGCAAAAAGGGGTATGACCGAGGCCACGATGCTATTGTATTTGGCCGATGATCCGGTGCCCGTCGTTAGGCTTGGATGATGCGACCCGCAAGGGGTCATTGGGCAAGTCGAGAAGATGATCCCGATAGACTCGCTCGCCATCATTGTTCGACGTTCCGA
>DATARJ010000167.1:0-5070 GCA_036264205.1 Methylocella sp. | reverse complement strand
TGCACGAGCCGGACGCCGCAGGGCAAGAGCCGCGCGATCCAGGCCGCGCTGTCGACAATCAAATAGAAACGATCAAGCACGCGCCAGATCGCCGAAAGCGCGTCCGATCACCGGGGTGGAAGGCGCGGCCATGTCCCGCGCGTGCATTAAATCGGCCCGATACCCGATCCGCCCGGCCTCGACCGCGAGCGCAAAGGCGCGGGCCATTCTTACGGGATCGCCGGCCTTGGCAATCGCCGTGTTGGAGAGCACCGCGTCGAACCCCATTTCCATCGCCAGCGCCGCATGCGAGGGCGCGCCGATCCCGGCATCGATGATTAACGGCACATTGCGAAAATGCGCGCGCAGCGATTTCAGCGCGTAGGGGTTGTTGAGACCGCGCCCCGATCCGATCGGCGATCCCCAGGGCATCAAAACCTCACACCCAGAGGCAAGAAGCCTTTCCGCCACGACAAGATCCTCGGTGGTGTAGGGAAAAACCTGAAAGCCTTCGCGGGTGAGAATCGACGCCGCCTCGACGAGACCGAACACATCGGGCTGCAAGCTCTCTTCCTCGCCGACGACTTCGAGCTTGATCCATGGCGTGTCGAAAACCTCGCGCGCCATTTGCGCGGTCGTCACCGCTTCCTTCACGCTCCGGCACCCGGCAGTATTGGGCAGGACCCGGACACCAAGATCGCGAATCAGCGACCAGAAATGCTCGCCCGCCCGGCTGCCTCCGGATTCGCGCCTGAGCGATACCGTGACGACTTCGGCCTTGGCCGCCCCGATGGCGCGGGAAAGAATCGCGGGTGAGGGATATTGCGCGGTTCCGGCCAGCAGCCGCGAGGAAAGTTCGACGCCGTAGAGTTTGAGACTATCCGCAGCCATATCTGCCACGCCCATGTTAGCCTCCCTGACGCGGCACGAGAATCTCGACCGCGTCGCCGTCTTTCAATGGCGTCTTGCCGCGATCGGTCTTGCGGACGAAATCCTGATTGAGCGCGGTCGCGATGGCGCCGTCGTCGTAATCGAGTTCGCGCAACAACGCGCCGAGCGTTGCCGCCGCGACTTCAAGCGCTTTGCCGTTGACGTGGATGTGCATCCATGACCTCTGGAAAATAGGCGTCTTCGATCACGGCTTGCACGGCCCTGCGGGCGAGCGCAGGAGCCAGCAGAAAGCCATGCCGGTAAAGCCCGTTGACGTAAAGCTTGCGCCCCTCGCGGCGGATTTTTGGCAAATTGTCGGGAAACGCTGGCCGCACGCCTGCTCCGGTCTCGACGATTTCCGCCTCCGCGAATGCCGGATGGAGACAATAGGCGGTCCCAAGCAACTCCAACATGCCGCGCGCGGTGATCCGGCCCGGCTCCTCATTTTCGATCATAGTTGCGCCGATCATGAAGCGCCCGCCGCCGCGTGGCACGACATAGGCAGGATGGCGCGGATGCAGGAGCCGCACCGGCCGCCTAAGCGCGATCTCGCGGGTACGAAGCACCAGCATTTCGCCCTTGACGCCGCGCAAATCGGGAAGTGCATCTTGCGCCGAGAGGCCGCGGCAATCGATCGTCCAATAGGCGTGCGTTTGCTGCGCAGCGGCGCCATAGCGCAGCGTGACATTGCCGAAGCCCGCGAGGCGCGCGGCGAGAGCAGTCACCGCTGCGCGGGGATCGAGATGCGCTTCGGCCGGAAAGAACAGGGCTTCTTCGAAGCGCCCCGCAAGATCGGGTTCGAGCGCCGCGATCCGCCCCGCGTCGATGTGTTCATATCCGCTGGTTCGACGGGCAAAGCGGATGAGCTCGGGCCGGTCCCGCGCGGGGGCGACGACGAGCGTCCCTTGGCGCATCGCGACGGGCACGCTTTCAGTCCAGAATTGGAGCGATTCGAGGCCGAGATCGAGGACGAGTTTTTCCGCATTCTCGGCCTCACACCAGGGCCCCAGCATGCCGCCCGCGAGATGCGAACAGCCGAGACCTGGGCCCTCGCGGCATTCGATGAGGTCGACATCGCAACCCGCGCGGGCGAACTCGAATGAGGCGGTCAAACCCGCGATGCCGGCGCCAATGATTCGAATGCGCATGGCTCTACACTCTTGCATCTAGCCGCGGCCAAGCAAAAGCGGCGCGAATGGACGATTTTCTAGATTTTCTAAAGGGGAACATCACGCGACCCTCCCTACGCCAGTACGAGCTGGATCAGGTTCGAAGGGTCGCCGGGCCGCTTTTAAAAGCGCCGCCAGCCTCTCAGCCCCCTGCCGGGGATCCCCTAGGTTTTCGCTAACCTAGTTAGTCTTCAGGGCGGCTTGCGTCAAGGCGCTTAGATGCCGGCCTGGGAGGGCGCGGGCTTCCCTTGCCTTTTGATCCCGGCTATGGAAGCGCAACGCGCTTCCTTCGACCAGGACCCCCATGAAAGCCGTTCACGTCCTGAATGGGCCGAACCTCAATCTTCTCGGCACACGGGAACCGGAAACCTATGGCCTTGCGACTCTCGCGGACATCGAGGCTCGTCTTTCCGCGCTCTGCAAACCATGTGGGATCATTTTGCATTTTCGCCAATCGAACCATGAGGGCGACCTCGTGACCTGGGTGCAGGAAGCGGGCCGCGCCGGCGAGCCGGTGATCTTGAATGCTGGGGCCTATTCGCATACATCGATCGCGCTTTACGATGCGATCAAGGCGGCGAACACCGATGTGATCGAAGTGCATCTTTCCAACATTCACGCCAGGGAAGATTTTCGCCGCCAGTCGCTGATCGCTCCCATCGCGCAGGGCGTGATTCAGGGGTTTGGTGCCTTTTCTTACGATCTCGCGCTCGAAGCACTTCTCGCCCGGACCGAAGCGGCAGGTAACCGGCCTTATCGAAAACAAATCATGAAATCAGTTAGGCATCCCCGGAAACTTCCCTGGCAGCGGCGGAAACGAGAGTAAAAAAAATGAAATATCCGGAGCCAAAACTGGACGGAAGCCCGGCCGCAATCGACACGGAACTGGTCGAGGTTCTAGTGCAGCTCGTAACCCGTTTCGGGCTTTCCGAGATTGAAGTCGCGAAGGGCGATTTCAAAGTCCGCGTCGCGCGGCAGCTTTCCGCCGCTGTTATCCAGCCAGTCGTGGCCCCGCCGCAGGCCGCCGCGATGGGCGCGCCGGCGGCTCCGGCCGACGGTGCGGGCACGGTGAAGTCGCCGATGGTCGGAACCGTTTATTTGCGTTCCTCGGCGGACGCAGCTCCGTTTGTCGAGGTCGGCACGCAGGTGAAGACGGGCGATAAGGTTCTTCTTGTCGAGGCGATGAAAACCTTCAACGAGATCCTCGCTCCCCGCGCCGGCACCGTGACCGGCATTCTGGTCGAGGACGGTCAGCCGGTCGAATATGGCCAACCGCTGCTCGTGATCGAATAAGGGCCCGTGGCCGGTGGACTGACATGTTTGAAAAGATTCTTATCGCCAATCGCGGCGAAATCGCCTTACGGATTTTGCGCGCGGCCAAGGAGCTCGGCATCGCGACGGTGGCGGTTCATTCGACGGCCGACGCCCATGCGATGCACGTGAAACTCGCCGACGAATCGGTTTGCATCGGGCCGCCACGCGCGGGCGACTCCTATCTTAACATCCCAGCACTTCTCGGGGCTTGCGAAATCACCGGTGCCGAAGCCCTGCATCCGGGTTATGGATTTCTCGCCGAGAACGCGAGGTTCGCGGAGATTCTCGCCGACCATCACATCGTCTTCATCGGCCCCAAGCCGGAGCATATCCGGCTCATGGGCGATAAGATCAAGGCCAAAACAACGGCGAGCCGGCTCGGCATTCCGTGCGTGCCCGGCTCGCCCGGCGCGGTCAGCGGCGATAAGGAGGCGGCGGCCATCGCCCGGTCGCTTGGTTTTCCGCTCCTCGTAAAGGCGGCGGCTGGCGGCGGCGGACGCGGCATGAAAGTTGCCCGCACTGCGAACGATCTTCCAGTCGCGCTCGAAACGGCGCGGATCGAGGCCAAGGCGGCCTTCGGCGACGACACGGTCTATCTCGAGAAGCTTCTTGAAAAGCCGCGCCATATTGAAATCCAGGTTCTCGGCGACGGTCACGGCAAGGCTATCCATCTCGGCGAACGCGATTGCTCGTTGCAGCGCCGGAATCAGAAAGTCTGGGAGGAAAGCCCCTCTCCCGCTCTTAACGCGTCGCAGCGCTTAGAAATCGGCGAAATTTGTGCAAAGGCTATGCGTGAACTCGGTTATGCCAGCGTCGGCACCCTCGAGTTTCTTTACGAAAATGGCAAATTTTATTTCATCGAGATGAATACAAGGATTCAGGTCGAGCATCCGGTAACCGAAATGATCACCGGGGTCGATCTCGTCAATGAGCAGATAAGAATTGCCGCGGGCTCCCCCTTGACGTTGACCCAGAACGAGGTTGTCTTTCAGGGACATGCGATTGAATGCAGGATCAATGCCGAGCATTCCGCAACCTTCCGGCCCTCGCCGGGCAAGATCGCCTATTACCATCCGCCAGGCGGCCTTGGCGTCCGGGTCGATAGCGCGGTCTATGCCGGGTATTCAATTCCGCCAAACTACGATTCGCTCGTCGGCAAGCTCATCGTGCACGGGCGCAACCGCAACGAGGCGCTGATGCGGCTTCGCCGCGCGCTCGATGAATTCATCGTCGACGGCATCGATACGACAATTCCCCTGTTTCAAACATTGGTGCGCAACGCCGACATCCAAAATGGGCTCTACGACATCCATTGGCTGGAGAGGTTTCTTGCGCTGGGCGGGATGGACGAGGAATCGGCGTGAGGTCGCCAGAACTGCCGCGGCCGTAAGGAAGCGCGTGGCTGTGTCCCGGCCGAGACATTACACGATATAACAGTGTGCAGTATAATGCCGAATGGAGCGGGTGAAGGGAATCGAACCCTCGTATTCAGCTTGGAAGGCTGCTGCTCTACCATTGAGCTACACCCGCGAGGCCGTTGTCTCACCGGCTTCGGGACCGGCGCATGTCTGACGATCCGCGTGGCGCCGAACTATAAGCCAAGTCCGCGCGCTGTCAAAGCGTACCGACCGCGTTGACCCATGACGCAAACCCACAAGCTGGGGCTCGTTTCCGGCGG
>DATARJ010000161.1:0-7097 GCA_036264205.1 Methylocella sp. | reverse complement strand
TTCGCTTTCATCCAAGAGCGCGCGGCTTTTGCCACCGCCGCCGAACTCGTCGTGGTTTGAAGTACGCGCTTTAATGTGTCTGTGTCATGTTTCGCTTCCTTCCGATGGCGCGCCCGGCCGCGACCGCGTCCGCAGGACGGGTGCGCCTTGGGGTTAGATCTTGGGGGCTTAGATCTTGAGAAGCACGCGTCCGAACGGGCGGTCCTCGACGAGGTGCCGAAGCGCCGCCGCAGCTGCCTCAAGCGGGAATGTCTTCGCGACGTTCGGCTTGACTTGAGATATTCGGTAATCTTCACCCATGCTTCCGCCCAGGCCGAGGTCACTTTAGCGGCTCCTCCTTGATCCTGTCGCCGCCCTTGGCGACTGGGACGACCCAAATTGGCGTCGCATCGGCCGACGAGCTGAGGATCGAAACATAGGGCAGGTTATTAGAGAGATCCTGATTGATGCCTCGTAGCGCATCTTGGGCGGTGTCCGGGAGCACGATCATGACGTGCGGGCCGACATAGAACCATTCTTTGACTTGCGCGGGATCCTTGGCGTGGGGTGCGCCCTGTGCTTGCCTCGCCTCCCCCACCAGCATGTAAGCCAGCCCCACTCGATCGATGTTCGGCTTCTTTCCGGCCAGGGTCGCCATGAGCCACTGCATCATCGTCTCATCGACGCACATGGGGTCGTGCTGAGGCCTGCCGGGGATGTCGGGCATGCAAGTCCAGCCGTTGTTTCCCTTGCGAAGCACTGTTCCGTGGGACATCCCATCGCTCGGGTTCGCTGGCCAATCGACCACGCTAGCATGCTCGGTAATGGTCGCAGGCGCCGCGCTCAGCGCATTTGCAATCTTCCACTCGTCGGAGTGCGCCGACGTCGTGAACGTGCCTGGAGGCAAGGGAGCGGTCGCAGTGGAAAGGTCTTCCGCGCGGGCCGCGCGTGCCGCCAGCGAAATCGCCACGAGACCGATCGTGGTATAGAGCGGGATATTTTTCATGACTTTTTAATTTAAATGCCCGGTCAGGGAATTGAAGTTGGCGCGGAGAAAGACACGAAGGTGGCCGGCGGCAAATGGCGTTTCGAGGAGGCCACTCCTATAACCATTTGCGCGCCGGCCAACCCTACGGACCCAGGAGATGCGGCGGACCCGAGCACTCCGCAGGGTATTTAAGTTCATCGCCGGATACGCATCACGATACGCACGGCCACGGGCGGCCTTTCTTAAGGGAGCCTGCTTCGCGCCGCCAGATATAATCATGCCCGGCGCGGCTACTTAACCCGCGAACGTTGCAAATTGCAATCGGCTTCTTGGCCTCCGGCGCCTAATTTTTCATTGGTGCCCACTGACATTCATTTCAGCGCCATGACGGCCGCGGTGAGTTTGATCACGGCGGCAAAACTCCGAGTCCGGTTCTGTCGCCAGGAGGCAATCAAACCGCCCGCAAGGTGAAACGGGCGCATCCCAGGGGACGCGCCCCGTATGCGCTACGGTCACGCCAACGCGACCATCTTTCCGCCGCGCAATCGGGCGAGCATCCTATTTGATGGCCGCATCGTATCGTTCCGCGACATAGTCCCAATTCACGAGATTGTCGACAAAGGCCTTGAGATAATCGGGCCTGCGATTCCGGTAATCGATGTAATAAGTGTGCTCCCAGACATCGACCGTCAGAATCGGCGTTGCTCCGTGGAGCAGCGGATTTTCGGCATTTCCGGTCTTCGCGACGGCAATCTTGCCATCCTTGACCACAAGCCAAGCCCAGCCGGAACCGAACTGTGTCGTCCCGGCTTGGACCAACTCCTGCTTGACCTTTTCGATCGATCCAAAAGCCGCGATGAGCGCTTTTTCGAGAGCGCCGGGAACTTTGCCGCCGCCATTAGCCTTGATCGATTTCCAATATTCCGAATGGTTATAATGCTGCGCTGCATTATTGAACAGCGGCACATTTTTGCCGTACGTTTCCTTGACGATTTCTTCCAAGGACTTACCTTCGAGACCGCTGTCCTTCAAAAGATTATTGGCGGTCGTCACATAGGCAGCGTGATGCTTGTCGTGATGATATTCTAGCGTCTCCCTGGAAAGGTAGGGCTGGAGCGCCTCGTAGGGGTAGGGAAGATCGGGCAGGGCGAATGACATTGTGGGGCTCCTTGGTTTTTGTCGCCGGGCGAGGCTGTTGCGTGGCCACGGAGCCTCATAAGTAAGACCTCTGTCTGGCGCGGCAAGGCGGTTAGCAGGGCTGAAGGTCCGCCGGATTTTGGTTGGGCTGATTTCGTAAGCAGCCTGTTCGCGTTCGGAGACCGAAGGTGGAAAAAATGAGCTATTTGGTTCTTGCTCTGGGAGTTCTTCTCTCGCTGTGCGGCGCGTTCGCGATCTCCGCGGGCTATGGAATCATCCAGGTCGAGCGCGGCTGGGCCGGTGTCATCGCCGGTGCCGCGGCGCTGTCCGGCGGGTTCGTGACTATTGCGCTTGGGTTTATCTTGCATAGTCTTTCCGGCTTGCATGGTCTCCTCAAAACCAGGAAAGGTTTGACGCCGTTGCCGCGTGAGTTAGGTGATCATGAGGCCAGCGAGTTGCGCCCGGAACCGGGGCTTGCGTTCAATCCCGAAGCTTCGATGGTGTCCGAAGTGGGGGCGCCGCCTCCGGCAGCCATGCCGTCGGCCGCCAGCTCGCGAATCTGGCCGCAGCGTCCCGCTCGTTCCAATCTCGCACCTGCACGAAACGTGTTGAACTCTCGCGGGACCGTGTCGCCCGCCGCGAGAGGAACGCCCGAGTCTGATTTTGCCTTGCCAAAATTCCCCCCCGTTTCGCGCGCCGCTCCGAGCGGTTCCCCCGCAATGGGGCCGCCGTCTGAACCTGGCTTCGCGATGCCCGCCGAGGTGGCGGGGGCCAACGCCAAGGACGAAGCAAAAACGCAGCCCGCTTCCGCTCCCGCAGCAGAGGCGCCCGCGGAACCTCCATGGAATGCCGACGACGAACCAGGACTCTTCGACGATCATCAAGCGAAAGAGCCGCCTATCGAGGCGCAGCTTCAGGAAACACACATCGACCCTGGCGAGCCCGAGACGGAACCCGGACAGCGCGCGACCTGGCCGGCTGAAACGGCGTCGATCGATGCGACACTCGGAGAGGACCATTTCATCGAGCCTGACCCGGCGCTGGATGCGCGGAAAGAGGGCACGAAGCCTTCGCCCGAAGCTATCGAACCGGCACGCCTCACTCCCGCGCCGCCTTTTGAATTCGAAGCCCTACCAGGCGCGGGTCCGAGCGAACCTTCGCCGCCGGCTGCCCGCGAGGCGGGGCTCGCCATTGTGGGACGCTATGAATCCGAGGGAACCTCTTATGTAATGTATGCTGATGGGTCCATCGAAGCGCGATCGGAACGCGGGGTTTTTCACTTTCGATCCATGGCGGAACTCAAGGCGTTCATGGAAGCTCAAGCATAAGTTTAAAGTCAGCCGTCGTCGATCTCGAACCCGCCTTCGACGCAGGCCAGGGCGAAGGCGTATTGCAGCGCCACTTCTTCCAGATGATCGAAGCGTCCCGGTGCGCCGCCATGTCCCGCGCCCATGTTGGTCTTTAGCAGGATTGGACCGCCGCCCGTCGTCAGGGCGCGAAGCTTAGCAACCCATTTCAGAGGCTCCCAATAGGTGACACGCGGATCGGTTAGGCCGCCCAGTGCGAGGATCGGCGGGTAAGGTTGAGCTGCGACATTGTCATAGGGGGAATAGGAGCGCATGACCGCGAAGGCGGCCGGGTCGGCGATCGGATTGCCCCATTCGAGCCATTCGGGCGGGGTTAACGGCAGGCTCGCATCGAGCATCGTATTCAAGACATCGACAAAAGGCACGTCCGCGATGACGCCCGCAAATAATTCGGGAGCGAGATTGACGGCGGCGCCGATGAGCATTCCGCCCGCGCTGCCGCCCTGGGCCACGATCCGTCCCGCGCCAGTATAGCCGGTGGCGATGAGATGTTTCGCCGCGCTGATGAAATCGCTGAAGCTGTTCGGCTTTTTGCCAAGTTTCCCATCAGTGTACCAGTGCCAGCCCTTATCGGTGCCGCCGCGAACATGGGCGATCGCACAAATGAAGCCGCGATCGGCGAGGCTGAGGCGATTGGTGGCAAACGAAGCAGGCACATGAGAGCCGTAAGCGCCGTAGCCGTAAAGCAGCAAAGGGGCGGATCCATCAATCTGCGTACCGGCACGATAAAACAGCGAGATGGGAACTTGTTTGCCGTCGGCGGCAGCCGCGAACAGCCGCCGCGTGACATATTGCGAGGAATCGTGACCCGAGGGAACGACCTGACGCTTGCGTAGGACCCGTTCACGGGTGGCGAGATTATAGTCGTAGGTTTCCCAAGGCGTGGTCATCGACGAATACGTGAACCGGAGCGTTTCCGTCTCATATTCGAGACGCTCCTCGAGGCCGAGCGAATAGGCTTCTTCGTGAAAGGCGATCGCATGTTCCTCGCCGCTTGCGAAATGCCGGATCATGATTCGCGGCAGGCCTGCTTCGCGCTCGATGCGCAAAAGATAATTCGGATAAACCGCCACTCTAATAATCATGCACCCCCGCCGGTGCGGGACCTCGTCGATCCAGAACGGTCGTGCGGGACTCGCCAAAGGCGCGCTCATGATCTTGAAATCTTCGGCTCCGTCGGCGTTGGTCCGGATAAAAAGCCGGTCGCCGCGATGTTCGACGTCATAGCGCATACCCGGCACGCGAGGCTCGACAAGACGGGGTCTTGCGTTGCCATCGGCAAGATCGAGCAGATGGCATTCGGAAGAATCGTGATCGTCGACGCGTATGATTGCGAAGCGCGCCGATTGGCTCCGCCTGATATGAATGAACAAGCCAGGATCGTGCTCCTCGAAGACGCGGGCATCGGCCGAGGGACCGCTGCCGATCCGGTGCCGAAAAACTTCGGCCGGGCGGTGATTTTCATCTGTCCGCACATAATAAAAGCCAAGCGAATCCGTCATCCATACAAGATCGCCGTCCGTATCGGCGATCACCTCCGTGCTGTCCCTTGGGCGGCTCTTCCCGCCCGGTTGGCCGGGGCTCAAGTCGCGGATCCGAATTGAATAAAGTTCCGAACCCGTCTCGTCGGCGCTCCAGGCGAGTTTGGTGTGATCCGGGGACTGGCAGGCAGCGCCCACTTCAAAATAGCTCTTGCCGCGCCCTTGCGCGTCTCCGTCGAGCAGAACTTCCTCGGGTCCGCCGGAATGCCCGACGCGGCAAAAGACGGGGTGCTGGCCACCCTTGTCGTGGCGAGCATAGTAAAGCCATGGACCGTCTTCTCGGGGAACTTCGGAATCGTCTTCCTTGATCCGCCCGCGCATTTCCTTGACGAGCGCGGCGCGCAAGTCCGCGAGCGGCGCGAGCATGGCCCGCGCAAAGTCGTTCTCGGCCTCGATCAAGGCACGGATATCGCCGGGCAAGGCGGCGGGATCGCGCAGAACCTCTTGCCAGTTCGCGGCCTTCAGCCACGCATAATCGTCGCTCAGGGTCACTCCATGCACCGTCGTTTCCGTGCGGCGCTTTGCGACAGCTGGGGGCGCCGTAGGGCGTGGAGCGGACCATTTAAGCTTGCGCATCCATCATTCTTCCCTAAAGGCGGCACCCCGTGCACAGCATAGGTCAGGCAAGGCCGACGCCTTTGGCGTCGCGTTATTCGCGCGCGGCCATCATCTTTCAACCCCTTTTTTGCTTCAATGCAATAAAGTGTATGCATTGCTACTTGCGGAAACCAAGCGTTGCCCTTAGAAAGGCCGGAGTTCTTGAAAGTCGATTCGCAAAAATCGGTTAAAAGAGCTTTGTTTGGCCGGTCTTGCCATGGGTATATGATAGGCCATCGCTATTTAACCCATATACTACCGGCGACACCTTCTCCTCGGGGATATCGAACGCCATGAGCGAAACCTCAAGTTCTAACAGTTTCATCGAGCTAGCTGCAGACATCGTTTCGGCATATGTCAGCAATAATTCCGTGCCGGCGAGCGATCTACCGTCCTTGATCAGCGACGTGCATTCGGCATTGCTGCGTGTCACCTCGGGTACGATGGCCGCGGCGGCCGAAACGCCAAAGCCAGCAGTGCCGGCCAAGAAATCCGTCACGCGAGAGTTTCTCGTGTGCCTGGAAGATGGACGAAAATTCAAGTCGTTGAAGCGGCACCTGCGGACTCAATACAATTTGTCTCCGGACGAATACCGTGAGAAATGGGGGCTTGCACCCGATTATCCGATGGTCGCGCCGGATTACGCCAAGGCGCGTTCGAACCTTGCCAAACAGATGGGCCTTGGCCAACAACGCCGGCGTAAACGGTAAGCGGGCAGGACTGGCCCTGCCTAGCTACGGGTGGGAGGCACGCTTTTCATTGCGCGATCATGGGAGCCATGGCGCGGCCGGCTCTGGTGCGGACAGGCGAAATGCGAGTCGTTGGCTCGGCGTTCGCGGTTCGAGCGTTCACTGTGGGGCGCGGATCGCGCCCTCCGCCGCCATTTTACACAGCCATGCTTGGCGGAACCTCTGGCCAGATTCATCTCCGTTTCTTTTCAGTGCGACGGGCGAAAATCCGAGAGCGGAACCAAGTCTCATTCCCTCATGACAATTGGTGTTGGTCCGTGGCGGCGCGGGCGTCGTACTTGATCCGCTCGACCATCGAACGCACGCCATTGGAGCGCTGCGGCGTCAAATGCGTCGAAAGGCCGAGGCTCTCGAACAGGCCCTGGGCATCAATGGCAAGTATGCGCGATGCCGTCTGGCCGGAATAGAGAGCCAGCAGAAGAGCCACCAGGCCGCGCACAATATGAGCGTCGCTGTCTCCCTTTAAATGGAGAACAGGGCTTCCCGAAGGATCCGTTGCGACGCGAGTCTCCAGCCACACCTGGCTGGCACATCCGCGCACTTTATTGCTATCGCTATGACCGCCATCATCCAACGGTTCGAGACCGCGGCCGAGCTCGATCAAATAGCGATAGCGGTCCTCCCACTCGTCAAGGTAATTGAAATTCTCGATAATCTCGTCGAGCTTCGTGGCGGTCCGTAGGCCCGGCATGGATAGTCCCACTCCCACTGGCGCGATGGGCCTAGCCCCGCGGAAACG
>DATARJ010000129.1:0-3401 GCA_036264205.1 Methylocella sp. | reverse complement strand
GGCGGTGATCGAAGCGCTGCCAACCGGGGCCTTGGACGGCGCCTATCTACTTTTTCCTGACCCTTGGCCAAAACGGCGCCACCACAGGCGGCGGTTCCTTTCCGAGGAAATGCTGACGCACCTCGCGCGGATCATGCGTCCGGACGCGGAGCTTCGCTTCGCAACCGATATCGACGCCAATGCTGGCTGGAGCTTGGCGCGCGTCTTGTGTTCGCCCGATTTTGTCTGGGCGCCGGCGGGCCCCATGGATTGGCAAAGGCCCTGGGACGGCTGGACTGGCACGAGATACGAAGCGAAAGCGCTACGTGGCGGCCGAAGGCCTATCTATCTCAGATTCCTTCGCAAATAACGCTCGTTCGCTCGAATCGAACCGGAATGCGATCCAAAGTGTTTACCTCGCGCGCTTACCCTCGCAATACTGCGTGAGTTGTGCGTTCAGGCCTGGACCACGTATCGCGGGACGAGCTAGTCGCATCGGCAGGAGACGTCGCATGGCCATCCTATTAATCGGGAGCGTCCTGTTGGGGGCGGTTCTCGGGCGGTTTTTCAAGGTTTTGGTTCTCGTCCCGGCATGCGCGCTTGTCCTCGCCGCGGTTCTCGTCGGATCCGCGGATATCGAGCACGGCCTACTGCGCCCGCTCCTTGAATTCGCCGGGCTGATCACAAGTCTTCAAATCGGCTACGCCTCCGGCCTGCTTTCCTTTTCCATTCCCAGCGGCTCGCAACGCCAGGGAAAACCCCGCCCGCGCGCGTCCTCTGCCACGCCAGTAGCGGCGATACGGCACCGGTAATGCGGCGGCTCGCGCGCCACAGTGCATAATCTCATCGCTTTTGTAGGTTTTTTGACGAATATCAATAGATAAATACGTCCATAATTGCTCAGATTCCTTCATCGCATTGTGCCTTTTGGATGAATGGATTTGCACCGACATGGCGGAATTATGGCCGGCCGGCCAATTGCCGGCTTGCCGGTGAAGCCGCCGTTTTCCGCGCATTCGCGAGCGGCCCCGGAGCGGCGCCCCGCCGCTTTGCCCGCCGCGCTAGCGTTTCTCACCGTCCATGGTGTGAGCACTGCGGTCTTGCTCACTGCCGCCGCGGAGGCGCGCCGGCAAGCCATCACGCCGGAGGCCGCCGTGCTCGCGAGCGGAACGATCCGGGAGCGTTTCTTTTATCAGTGTTTCGCGCATCACCTTGGCGCCGCCTTTATCGCCGGCGAGATAGCGCTCGGCGCCGGCGCGCGCTATCCGCACGCGGTTCACGCGGGCCTCGCTCCACTCGATGGCCGCGATGACCGCTGGCTCGCCGCGCCGCGCGGCCAATTGCTTACCCATCTCTTGGCAAGGGCGCGCGACGGCGAGAACTTCGGCGCGCGCCTTGCAATTACGACACCTTCGCATTTGTCCAGCTTGGTGCGCGCGGCGGCGACCGCGTCGATCCTGCGCGAGGCAAGCCTCGGCCTCGCCAACCTCGATCCGAGTCTTTCCGCGAAAGAACGCCCTAGCCCCGCCCAATGCACGTCCGCCCTGGCCGCCGCTGCCACCGCCACCTTGGCATTCGGCCTAGCGCCAGCATTTACCATCACCGTCGTCTCATTATCGATGACCTGTTTATTCCTGGCCTCGATCTGGCTTCGTCTCTTCGCAGGGGCGGCAAGTACCGCTTGTGGGCAAGCGCCTTTTCGCGCTCATGTCGAGGATCGCCGGCTGCCGGTCTATTCGGTCGTGGTCGCGCTGCACCGGGAAGCGCGGGTCGTGCCGCAACTCATTGCCGCGCTCGCCGCTCTCGACTATCCGCGCGGCAAGCTCGATATCAAGCTCGTGATCGAGCATGACGATCGCGCGACGCGGCTCGCAATCGAGGCCTTGGATCTGCCCGCCCCCTACGAGATCGTCGTCGCCCCCGCAGGCTGGCCGAGGACCAAACCCCGCGCGCTCAACATCGCTTTGCCGCTGGTGCGCGGCGAACTCCTTGTCATATTCGATGCCGAGGACGCCCCTGCTCCGGGTCAATTGCGCGAGGCGGCGGAACGTTTTTTGCGTGCCCCACGCGAGCTTGCCTGCCTGCAGGCGCGGCTCGCGATCGACAATATCGAGGATTCCTGGCTGACCCGGCTGTTCGCGATCGAATACGCGGTTTTGTTCGATGTCTTGAACCCGGGCCTCGCCGGGCTTGGCCTGCCGCTGCCTCTCGGCGGTTCCTCCAACCATTTTCGAACCGAGGTCTTGCGCGAGGTCTGCGGCTGGGATGCCTGGAACGTGACCGAGGATGCCGATCTCGGTCTTCGCCTCGCCCGTTTCGGCTATGGCGTCGGTATTTTGCCCTCGAGCACGCAGGAAGAAGCGCCGGCGCTCATCGATGCTTGGCTGCGGCAGCGGCGGCGCTGGTCCAAAGGCTGGATGCAGACTCTCATCACCCTCACCCGCGATCCCCGCCGCCTCGTCGCGGAGCTTGGCGTCGCGCACAGCCTGGCGCTCGCCCTGACGATGACCGGCTTGGTGATCGCGCCGCCGCTCTGGCCATTTTTTACCGCGCTCCTTGTCCATGATCTTGCCGCCGGCTTTCCGTCGCCCGCCTCCGCCCTTGAACTTATGGAGGTCGTGCTTTGGATGTCGGCAGGGCTTTTCGGAACCGCGTCGATCCTATGGCTCGCGTTGCTCGGCATGAAGCGGCGGAAACTCCTTGGTCTTTGGCCTTTCCTGCCGCTGCTCCCTTTGTATTATCTGCTGACCTCGGCCGCGGCCTGGATGGCAATCTACGATCTTATTTTGCGGCCCTATCATTGGCATAAGACCGAGCATGGCCTCGCCAAAACCTCGCGGCAAAGCATGCTCACGCTCGCCGCCAGGACGGCGGCGGTGAGAGCCAATCTCCTGTGAGGAGAAGCGGAATCTTTCTCGCGGTGCGCGGGAATGGCTTTCAAGGGACGTCCAGGAACCGGCTTGACGTACAGGGCGCCCGAGCCAGCCAGCATTGCGCCAGCCATCTCTATCTCGCAGTCCGCCCCGCGCGAGCTTCCAAGGTCTGATGCAACTAGCGCGCGTCATGCTTTCTCATGCCCACATGGAATCATTCGCGGCTCGCGCGCCACGAAAACGTGCGCTTATTTGTGAACTGCTCAATAAAAATATGGGTATGCAACCTCGCGATGCCGCTATAACGCGCCTTTCGCTGCGAGGATTTTTTCGCGCAAGGCCCCGGCCATTTCGATTAAGCGGGATTTGTTGGCCTGCCGGAATTCTTCGAGAGCCCCATCGACGGCTTCAATCGCATCGTCGAGATGACGCGGCTCGCGATCCTTTTCGAATAAGGCGCGGTAAACGACGGCGAGATTGTGCTGGGTGACGGCCCATTGAAGTGGCACGCGCTCGCGGGTCAATTCCTGCGTGGCTTCGCGATGGGCT
>DATARJ010000120.1:0-5382 GCA_036264205.1 Methylocella sp. | reverse complement strand
ATGACGAAATGATAATGGGGCATGGCCACTCCAGGATGACCGGGGTTGAAATAGAAGGTGACATGGTCGCTTCTGCCGCTGAAGCCAGCAAGATTGAATTCCTTGTAGTTGTTGATATCCTGAATTGGGATCATGTAGATCGTCGCGACCAGCCTGTCTTTGCGATCGAACGAAAGAAACGGGCCCGTCGGCAGCGTCTCGGGCTTGACATAAATCACACCTAGGCCGGGGAAAAAGTCGGGGAAGTTGACGAGAGAGCTCACTTTCTTATAGCCCTTCGCCTCCGCCACCTTCCGTTGATTTACGTACTTGACGGTTTTCCTCCTGTGATGATGGACGTGCCTGTGGGCGTTCCGTGCATGGAATTGCGGAGTCTCACGGGATTGCGCGTTGGAAGAGTTCACGGCGCCTGTGCCCGTTGTGACCAGGGCGATAAACATGGCGGCAGCTAAACGCTTGATCATTACTAAACTCCTTGTTCTCGCGTTCCTGGAATGCCGTGCCTGAGACAAAGGCGGTCACCCTCCACCAGAGTGTTCTCGCCAGCGCAGAAAATCATGAAACAAGCGCGCCCGGTCCGTCTCGGCGCCTTTCCCAAACTTGTTCAGGAAGGAATCGAATTCCTGCTGATCAAACCAGCGCTGGGCGGGAAGAAACCGGCTCCACCCCGGGACAGTCGCGGCTAGATTCACGTCCCACCATTTGGGATGATCTAGACCGGTTTGAAGCTCTGAAAAACGCGAAAATAGGGTGTAAACGAACGAGGCCAGAAGGCGATAACGGTCGCTGCCGTTCGGCCAATTATAGGCGATCAGGACCGACCGCGTTCCTATGGTATCGATCCTTTGGCCGGGTAAGATGAGGTCGGGATAATCGTCATGGGTCAGCGTAGCCGGAAGAAAGTCTTTCTCCAAGGCGGGCAAATAGGGGATCCCGATAATATGGAACCCGTCTTCCACGGTATAATTTTTGAGCCCACCCACCGGTTTGCCCGAAAGCACCACATCCGCTTCGATTTCGCCTCTCGTCATGGCGTCCGCTGCGCCGCTCTGATTGAGATTGACCACGTTCACCTTGAGGCCTAGATGTTCGAATACCTCGCCGCCGAGAACAGCGACGGCGCTATTTTTCACGCCTAGGTTTACGCTTTTTCCGCTAAGGTCACTTATCGTCCGGATCGACCATGGGGCGAGAATGTGGAACTCCTCCTCGTGGAGCGGTGCGATGTAGACGATCCGCTCGCGAACTTTGTCCAGGCTCAGTGCGGCACGCGCTCGGTACAGCATGGCCACCGGCACAATGCTCATATCGGCATCCGCCAGCGTCAACACGTCGCGAATGTTCTGAAGGCCGCCATCGCCAAGCATCGGTGCGACACGCAGCGCCATTTCACCGTGTGGTCCAGACTCTTGGCCGGTAGCGATCAGTTGGGCGATTTCATCGGCCGCGGTGAACTCGGTATCGTTTCGATCACCTGTCACAATGCCCAACGTGGTTGGGTCATGCGGCGGTCCGGCCTTTTTGAGTTGACCGGCCTCATTTGTGGCGTTGGTGACCCTTTCCAATGCGTCGGTCTGCGCTTTCGCACCGGGAATTAGCTGGGCCATGCAGGCTGCCACCAGTAGCACGACCGGGAGAACATTTTTGGGTGTTCGAACGGCGTGCATCACACTCTCCCAATTCGCTCTTTGCGCCTTCTTCGCCTGGTTTCCGCGCCTTTTTGCGGCGTCTCTCCACACCCTTTTTTAAGCGCAATCTCGTAGCGCGAGAGCTGGCGCCAGCCTCGCTTGCCGGAACAGGCGAGATCGGCTGCTTCAGGCTCCGATTACTCAATCACAGGCACCGTGTAGGACAGCGCTCCGATGTTTCCCTTGTTCCCCTTGAAGTTCTCATGGCATACGGCGCATTTTTCCCCGACTACGGGTATTCCCGTCGCGACGCGCAGGTAGCGCTTTCCACCCTTCTCGACAACCTTTTCGTCCGGCATCTGGCCCGCAATCAGCTTCTTTGCGGCCGCCTGTTCGAAAGCGTCCCTGGGCTCATTATCCGGGTTCTTTATCGCGTCGGTAAGCCCCAGTACCCGCACGTCATGCCAGCCGCCATGCTTCATCGCGGCGAACAGCTCTTTGGCCGAGGCGGTGGCTGGAAAGTCAGTAGGTTTGTTCACATAGTTCTCGTTATTCAGGACTATCGTGGTCTTGTAGAGATCATCGAGCATCTTAACCTCTTGCCGCGTCCGCTCGACCGCCGCGTCTTTTGCGCCGGACGCCTTCTTCGCAGCGAATGAACCGGTCCCCCCTCCCGTCACTGTAGCGGCAAGCGCCAGAGCCAACACGAAGGTTCTTTTTTTGACGCTTCGTTTCATTAATTGTTTCATTATATGCTTCCTAGTCTGTTTGTCGCTAAACGCCACGCTAGGTCGAGGGTTCGGAAGCCTCCGGCCCTCCTTTCCATGGCAGACCTTTTAATTACAATAGGGGAGCGTTCGGTGCAATCGAGGGTTCCTCCCGAACCCTCGCTTACGTCGCGAACCCCGGCTCTTGACGATAAGACAGTAGAAGCGAGGATGATCCTCATCGAAAATCCTTTCACCTTTTCTTGCCCTAGGGGAAGCGCAGCCACATAAGTCCCGATGAGGCCGTCGAGGACCGCCATTTTCTGCATCGGGGCCCGCAGTTTTTTCGTGCAGGAAGCCGCCACGGTTGCTATAGAGTCGAACACGCTGGAGGCCGCGCGGTGAACGCCTAGCACGGGCGGGCGTGGCGGAACTGGTAGACGCGCCGGATTTAGGTTCCGGTGGTGAAAATCGTGGGGGTTCGAGTCCCTCCGCCCGCACCATACTTGACCGGAGCGCCGCGCCACGCGGTTTAACAATGCCGCGGCCCTATCCGGCGGTGTGCTTGCCGGAAGCGGAATCTCGGATGGAAAGCGACGAAGTCCAAAAAAGGTTTGTTTCAAATGCAAGTCACGCAAACCTACGCGCAGGGGCTCAAGCGAGAATTCAAAGTGGTGTTAGCGGCCGCCGATCTCGCGGAGCGAGTCGAGGGGCAGCTCACTGAGGTCAAGGCCAAGGCGCGTATCCCCGGCTTCCGTCCAGGCAAGGTCCCTGTTTCGCATCTGAAGCGTCTCTATGGACGCTCGATCATGGCCGAAGTTGTCCAGGACGCCATCAACGAGGCCCATCGCAAGATTATCGAGGACAACCAACTGCGGCTTGCCATGGACTCCAAGATCGACTTTCCGGAGGACGGCCAGGAAATCGAGAAGATTTTCGAAGCGCAAGCCGATCTCGCCTTCACCGTCGCGCTCGAAGTGTTGCCGAAGATCGAGGTCGGCGGGTTCGAGGAGATAGAAATCGAACGGCTTATCGCCGGCGTGTCCGGCGCCGACATTGACCAGGTCTTGGCCAGGCTCGCCGAGCGGAATCGCATTTACACGGCAAAGGAAGGGCAGGCCGTCGCTGAAAACGGCGACAAGGCCACGCTGGATTTTACCGGAAAGGTCGATGGCGAGCCCTTCGAGGGCGGTTCTGGAGAAAATGTTGACGTCGTCCTCGGTTCGGGCAGTTTCCTCCCGGGCTTCGAAGCGCAAATCGAAGGCATGAAGACCGGTGAAAGCCGGACGATTCAGGTGACGTTCCCGGATGATTACAGCGCCGCCAAGCTCGCCGGCAAGGCCGCCACCTTCGATGTGACGCTCAAGGGTGCGGCCGCCCCGGCCGAGGTCGAGATCGGCGATGAATTCGCAAAAGGTTTTGGCTTCGAGAATCTGGCCAAGCTCAAGGATGCAATCCGCGCCAATATCGAGCGCGATCATCTCGCGGCCTCGCGGGGAAAATGGAAGCGCGATCTCCTCGATGCACTCGACAAGAAATACGTTTTCGACTTGCCGGAAGGGCTGGTGAGACAGGAATTCGATGCGGTGTGGCGCAAGGTCGAGGCCGAGCGAAAGCGGAGCGGACGCAACTACGAGGACGACAACACAACCGAGGAGGCAGCGCGCGCGGACTATCTCAAAATTGCCGAACGAAGGGTTCGGCTCGGCCTCCTTTTGGCTGAAATCGGGGCGAGAGCGGACATCAAGGTCTCGGACGAGGAGGTCAGTCAGGCTCTGGCTCAGCGGGCGCGCGCGTTCCCCGACCAAGAAAAGATCATGTGGGACTATTATCGCAAAAATCCCAGCGCCTTAGCAGAGATCAGGGCTCCGCTATTCGAGGAAAAGGTGGTCGATCATATAATTTCTCAGGTCAAGCTGGTCGACAGGAAAGTTTCGCGGGACGAGCTTCTAAAGGCGAACGACGACGACGCAAACGCCGCAGGCGGCGAGGCCGCGCCCGCGAGCGTGCCCAACTGATGCGGCGCGCTTAACCCGAGCAAAGGATTGTTCGCCAGGGCGCCAATATGGTATCCCTATCAACTCAGCGAGGGCCTACGCGTCGTATCGAGGAATTCGCTTTCATCAGGGAAGATTCCACCATGCGCGATCGCAGTCCGATTGAGATCCACGACAACTACCTCATCCCGCAGGTTATCGAGAATACGAGCCGCGGTGAGCGCGGTTTCGACATCTATTCCCGGCTCTTGCGCGAGCGGATCATTTTCCTGACTGGCCCGGTCGACGACCACGTGGCCTCGGTGATCATCGCCGAATTGTTGTTCCTGGAGGCGGAAAACCCAAAGAAGGAAATCTCGATGTACATCAATTCGCCGGGCGGCGTGGTGACGGCGGGGCTGGCGATCTATGATACGATGCAGTTCGTAAAGCCCAAGGTCTCGACCCTCTGTGTCGGGCAGGCCGCTTCCATGGGTTCGCTTCTCCTTTGTGCCGGAGAAACAAAAGCGCGTTACGCGTTACCGAACGCGCGAATCATGATGCATCAGCCGTCCGGCGGCTTCCAGGGTCAGGCTTCCGATATCGTCCGTCACGCCGAAGATATCATGAAGGTCAAGCGGCGGTTGAATGAGATCTACGTCCGGCATACCGGCCGGGATTACGACATGATCGAAAAAACCTTGGACCGTGACCACTTCATGTCCGCCGATGAGTCGAAGGAATTTGGTATCGTGGATCATGTGATTCTGAGGCGGCCCGACGAAATGCCGCTGCCGGAAAGTAAATAGGCTATCGAATTCATCCTTGCCCGTTAGTTCGTGGCGGCGGCAGCTTATCGATAAGTTCAAAGGGTCGACCTTCCGGGGACCTCGGCAGACGACGTCGCGGGAGCGGCGCCGCCCTAATACCTAATAGAGGAATATCGATTGTCTTGGTATAAAGATTGCTTATATAGGGCTTTCGCCTGTAGGATTTCCGGGAAAATAGCCGGCATGAATCGCTTCTCAATGTGCACTTGTCGCGCAAAATCGAAACAAATAGCATTTAGGT
>DATARJ010000286.1:0-1657 GCA_036264205.1 Methylocella sp. | reverse complement strand
CCGCCTCGATCCAATCATCCAGGCATTCGGGAAACAACGTCGACTGCCCACGATCCACCCCCTCGACGAAACGCTTCATCGCGACCTCCCCCGAAAATCGCGTCACGATTTTATCATACGAGGCGTTTTCACACAGCCTGGACCCAATGCAGCAATCCACCCCGCCAGACATTATACTATAACTGCAGCTGCCTTTTGCAGAGGTTCCTTAGGCGCCCACCGCCACAGTGGCACTGATCCGCGGAATTCCCAACGAGCGCGTCGTATGGCCCTGGCCTGTGAGGTCGTCAGCGAGGACCACATCACCCGGTCCAAAACGGCGCGTGGTGCGGATCGCGCGGGCGTTTGAGACGTTTCATTGCCATGCCGGGTAAATGGCATGCTCGACGGCATCCGCGAACCCGCCGTCGGCTACGGGGGAGGAGAAGGACGGCTAGAAGTGAAAATGACGCGGCGCGAAAAGGAACATTATGAGATCGCTAGGAGATTTGATCGGCCGTTTACATTATTAGAGTTCAAGAGCCTCTACCGCAAGGAATACCCGGATCGAGCATCGGAGCCGATCCCAACCGACTTTTGCGTCAATCTCGATCACAAGCGGGCCGCGCATTTCCCGAAATTCCTTCGCTGGCTCGGTCGCGGCCGATACGAATTCATAAATCCAACGGTGCGATCATGAGTCGGCCCGTTACAATTCAAACTGACCCAACACCGATCTTCGGCGTCCAAGGTGCGCCCGATTGATCATAACCAAACTGGCGTATGCCGGCTTTCGTATTCCCAAAGGCCCGCGAACGGCGATACGCCGGACGAGATAGCCGAACGGTTATCGCGCTAGTACGCATACGAGACGACCAAGGTCGAGATCGAGACGCCGGAGCCGATTCCTACTGAGGGTGTGGTCGGCTATACGGGAGTATAATCGCCATGAGCCGTCCCCTTGGCCGATGCTTTGAGCAGCCGGAACCGAGTCGATTTGCAATTGCCGGAAACGCCGCGGAGGCAAGGGCTTCTGGCTCGAGCTAAGGAACCCGAAATTGCCAAGGACAGCCGTCGTAGCGATCGTCGACGACGATCCATCGGTTCGAGAGGCTCTGACGAGCCTCGTCAGGGCGCTGGGCTATGTTGCAGTGGCATTCGAATGCGCCGAGGATCTCCTGAAATCCAAGCGCCGTGCCAGCGTGTCCTGCTTGATTACAGACCTGCAAATGCCGGGTATGACTGGACTTGACCTCCACCACCGGCTGGCCGCGTCCTGCAAGCCAATTCCCACCATTCTTATCACTGCCTTCCCCGATGAAAGGGCGCGGGAGCGCGCGCTGCAAGCCGGCGGGATTTGCTACTTAACCAAACCGTTCAGCGAGGACGACTTGCTCGCGTGTATTCGTTCGATTCTCGGGCGCCGTGAGGTGGGGTGATCAAGGATGATGATGCTTCCGCCCTTTCCCTGGACGAAAGACATCTATGGCGGCGATGATTTCGAGACCCTGCCGAATTGACTCGAATGCGCACCTAACTAGATCGTGGCGAGGGGCGCGCGGCGACGGCGTCGCGGGGTCGCAGCAGAAAGAGCGAGCCGAAGGCGGCGAGGCAAAGCCCGGCCGACAATCCCAGCGCCCCGATCCCCACCCGGTCGAGCAGCACGCCGAACAGGAAT
>DATARJ010000075.1:0-4082 GCA_036264205.1 Methylocella sp. | reverse complement strand
CTCGACCTTGCTCCGCACGCTTTGTGTTGGCCTCTTCACAACCTGTCTTGGCCTCTTCACGACCCCTGCATGGGCGGCGTTGAAGCGGGGAGACGCCGCGCCCGATTTCACCGTAGACGCCGCGCTGGGCGGCAAGGAGTTCACATTCTCCCTAGCCGGAGCCTTGAAAAAGGGACCGGTGGTCGTCTACTTTTATCCCAAATCCTTCACGAGCGTCTGCACTGTCGAGGCGCATGAATTTGCCGAAAACATCGAGAATTTCGCTGCGGCCGGCGCGAGCGTCATTGGAATTTCGGGCGACAAAATTGATGTGCAGCGCGACTTTTCGGCCAAGGAGTGCCGCGACAAATTCCCGGTGGGCGCCGACCCCAGCTTTTCGGTCATAAAAGCCTACGACGCCGCGTTCAACATTCCGCTTGTCGGCGCGGCCTTCGCCAACCGCATTTCCTATGTGATTTCGCCGGAGGGAAAGATTCTTTACGCCTACTCCGATTCCCATGCGGAAAAGCACATCGAGAACTCCCTGGCCGCCGTCAAGAAATGGCGCGAGGAGCATAAGCCCTGAGCATCCGGGCTTCGCACTTTGCGTCTCGCCGATGGCCGCCTCGAAGTGGCCTCTATTTTGAGTTCAAAGTGTGCCATCTATACAAAGATACTTATCGATCGGGCATCGCAAGTTATCCCGTTCCTAAATCCTGACATATTCTCATAATTCGTCACTAGTGAGGCCCGGCCCCGCTCTTGCCGTGCGGCTCCATAGGCCTTACCAATCCTTGCCGCAATTGGGAATGTCCGCAATGTTCGCGGTCTGGCCCATCAAGCGGAATAGCTGCTTTTTGTCGAGCATGATGCGGTATCTGCGGTTTCTTTTCGTGCTCTTTGCGCTCGCGGCGGGGCTTTCCCCGGCAAGGGCCATCGAATCGGTGCGCGTGCCGATCGAGTCGCACGCCATCGACCTGACCAAGGCTTTTGAGACCTATCATTCGGACAACGACCGTCTTGTCGTCTCGACCGCGCCCGGCTCCGACGGCATCGTTCGCCGCATCGAGGTGCGGGCGCGGGTCGAAGGGACACGTCCGGATTGGATCGTCTTCGCGCTTACCAACGATACCAGCGAACAAATCGAAAGATTGCTTGTCGCGCCGCATTACCGGCTGGTCGGCTCCGGCGTGATCTGGCCCGATCTCGGCGCTTCGCGCATTTCGGCGATTACCGCGAGCCAAGGATTTCCGATTGAACGCGACGAAAGCGCGGATGCCGATGTTTTTCGCCTGACCCTCGATCCCGGCACGACCGTCACGTATGTCGCGGAACTGCGGACCCCAAACTTGCCCCAGCTCTATCTCTGGGAACCGGACGCCTACAAAGACAACATGACGAGCCTTGCCCTCTATAAGGGCATTGTCATTGGGGTCGCGGGGCTGCTCGCGCTTTTTCTCACCATCGTCTTCGTCGTCAAGGGCGCGGTGATCTTTCCGGCCGCCGCCGCGCTCGCCTGGACGGTGCTCGCCTATGTCTGCATCGACTTCGGTTTCTGGAGCAAGATCTTCGGCACCCATGGCCAATCCGATCGCGTTTGGCGCGCCTGCGTCGAAACGACCCTCTCGGCGACACTGCTCGTTTTTCTGTTCGCCTATCTCAAGCTCAACCGCTGGCATGTGCGGGCTTCGCATGTGGCGGCCGCATGGTTGATTTTTCTCGCCGCTCTCGCCGGTCTCGCCCTCTACGATGCGCCGGTGGCGGCGGGGGTTGCGCGGATCTCGCTTGCCACGATCGCGGGCGCCGGTTCCGTCCTCGTGCTCTATCTAGCGATGCATGGTTACGACCGCGCCATCATGCTTATTCCGACGTGGTTGCTGCTCCTGATTTGGGTCATCGGCGCGGCCTTCACGGTCACTGGAACGTTGACCAACGATCTTGTCTCGCCGGCCCTGGTCGGCGGTCTCGTGCTCATCGTCATGCTCATCGGTTTCACGATCATGCAAAACGCCTTCGCCGGCAGCGCGCTTGGAACCGCCGGACTCTCCGAAACCGAGCGCAAGGCTCTCGCCTTGACCGGCAGCGGCGACGTCATTTTCGACTGGGATGTGGTGGCCGACCGCGTCTATATCAGCCCGGAGGCCGAGGTTCAATTGGGCCTTGCCCGCGGCGCACTCGAAGGCCCGGCCGCGGTCTGGTTCGAGGTGTTGCATCCGGCCGAGAGGGATCGTTTCCAAGCCTGTCTCGATGCGATGCTCGAGCAGAGGCGCGGGCGGATCAATCAAGAATTCCGCTTGCGTGCCGACGGCGCGGATTATTACTGGTTCCGCATGAACGCACGCCCCGTCGTCGGGACCGACGGCGAGGTGGTCCGTATCGTCGGCACCCTCGTGGACGTCACCGAGGCAAAGATCGCCGAGGAAAGGCTTCTGCACGACGCCGTGCACGACAATCTGACGGGCTTGCCGAACCGTGAGCTTTTCTTCGATCGCGTCGACGCGGTCCTCACGCTCGCGCAATCCGACAATCGCACCCGCCCCGCCATCATCAGCCTCGACATCGACCGGTTCAAGCAAATCAACGAGACTGCCGGGCTTTCCGCCGCCGATTCCATTCTGCTCACCCTCGCGCGGCGGCTGGCCCGCATCCTGAAACCACGGGACACGCTGGCCCGGCTTTCTGGCGACCAATTCGTCGTCTTGATCGTTTCGGAATTCGAGACCGCTCAGATCAGCGCTTTCGCCAATCTGGTTCGCCGCGTCGTGTCGACTCCGGTGACCGTCAGCGACAAGGAAATTCCGCTCACCGCCTCGATCGGCCTCGCGCTCTACGATCCACAATTGCACGGGACACGCGAAGACATGCTGACGGATGCCGAAATCGCAATGCGGCATGGGAAGCGCATGGGCGGCGATCGCATCGAGGTGTTCAGGCCCTCGATGCGCACGTTGCGCTCGGATCGTTTCGGTCTTGAAGCGGACTTGCGGCATGCGCTCGACCGCGGCGAAATCAAAGTTCTTTTCCAACCGATCGTCCGGCTCGAGGACCGCACGGTCGCGGGCTTCGAAGCGCTGCTTCGATGGGATCATCCGCGTCTCGGGCGGCTCGGTCCCGCCGACTTCATTCCTCTCGCCGAGGAGACCGGCACGATTGTCGATCTCGGCATTTTCGTGCTGGAACGCACCGCGCGCGAACTTTCCGCCTGGCAACACGCGCTCGATGTCGATCCGCCGATTTTCGCCAGCGTCAATGTCTCCTCGCGGCAATTGCTCCGCCACGATCTCCTGCATGACGTCAGGGCGGTGTTGACCCGCGCCAATGTGAGCCCCGGCACTTTGAAGCTCGAATTGACCGAAGGGCTGGTGATGGAAAATCCCGAATTTGCGGCGCAAATGCTGACTCGCATTCGCGATCTTGGCGCCGGCCTTTCGCTCGACGATTTCGGCACCGGCTATTCGTCCTTGGCCTATTTGCAAAGATTTCCGTTCGATACGATCAAGATCGATCAGTCGTTCGTGCGCCAGAATGGAAAAGGGGCAAGGCCCGTCATCCTGCGCTCGATCGTGACACTCGCCCATGACCTCGGGATGGAGGTCGTCGCCGAAGGCGTGGAAACGGAATCGGACGCCATCGAGCTCTACCAGCTCGGCTGCGAATACGCACAGGGCTACGTTTTCGGCCATCCGATCAGTGCGATCGAAGCGCGCAAGCTGGTCGACGCGGCAACTGCCGCCGCTTAACAGCGGAGTCGACGCTCCGCGGGCGGACGCATGCGGGACAAACGTCGAAGCCCCGCTAACAGCGCCTAGGGGTCATCCGCGCCGCCGCTGATCTGCTCCGCCTCAGCATGGGTTTCATTGATCGCATCGAGCACCGATTTTGGTCCGCAGGCTGAGCCATGGCCTCCGCTTCTTGATCGATCCGGTCCCGAATGAACGGGTTATCCCGGCGGGACTCTTCCAGCAGTTGGATCACCTTCGCCGTCTTTTGCTCGCTCAAGATAGCCAGCTCCAAGGTGAGTTGCTCGCGGAGCTGGGCAAGCTTGTACTCACGCCGCTGGCTGGCCAGGATCACGACGACGATGTAGAGCGACACAAGCGAGA
>DATARJ010000071.1:0-3475 GCA_036264205.1 Methylocella sp. | reverse complement strand
CGACCCGGTCATGCACGAAATCGAGAGCGCCTTCGACGGTTAGTCCGATGGCCTCGCCATGCATGGTGCCTTCGCTGAGATCGAGCCGGCTGCCGTCGCGTTGGAAACGCACCTGCAATTTGTTGAAAGCGATCGCGTTGGCGTCGATTTTTTGCGCCTGGCCCGGGGTATCCAGCGGCGGAGCGCCCTCGACCACTAGCCGGCGCAACGCAGGTTCGTCGCGCAAAACGAAATCATCTATCAATAGGACGCCGGCAAGGGAGTCCGAGCCAAGACGCATCCCGACCGAGAGCCGTCCGCGCTCCATGTGCTTGTAGAGGTCGAGGAACAACAAAAGCGATCCGGCATCCTCGCTGACGAGATTAAGCTGGGGAGAAGCGCCGCCTCCGGTCAGATTGCACGAAATCGCCTGGCGGCCAAAGGTTCCGGCAAAAGTGAACTGCTTTATCTGGTCGCCGCGTTTCGTAAATCTCAATTCGGCCCCGGCAATGATCTGTTTGTTATATCCGCTCAGAATGCTGGATTTGACATCGAATTCGATCTCCTTGATTGGACCTGCCTCATTGCGCTCCCCGCTGTTGCTTGGCGCGGCACCATTGTCCGCGGGCGGGTTGAAAATCAGCGATTTCAAGAACGGCCTTGCGTCGATCGCGGTTCCCCGCACGATCACCTTCGTTGTCTCGCCGGTTTTTATCGCGTCGATCTTCATATCGTCGCCGGCCGACAGCTTCACCTGGGGAAATTTCGCCGCGACAAGAGAGAGGCCCGCGCCAAGCTGCACATTGCCCCGGGCCTGAATGGTCCCGGCGTCGACAACGATCTGATCGAGCAAGGTCCCAGCGTCGTTGACGGCGAGCGCGAAGGTGACCTTTCCCGGCCGTCCCGCGGGCTTCGAAACTCCTGGAACCTCGATCGCGGCACGGCTCAAATCGAGCTCGATCCGCGCCTTAGGTTTTTCCCCGGCGCCGAGGGGCGCGGTAATGGTAGCGCCAATAGGTCCGCTCACGCCTGGGATGGCGCCAAGACCCTGACTTGCGCGGATCGCATCGTCCAGGGTCAATCCAATCGAAACTTCGGCCGGCTTGCCCGTCAATTTCTCGATGCTAATCGTGGCCGGAGCGCCGAACATGATGCCCTGGCCGCTCGCTCTATGTCCCGACGGATCGACATTGACGGTTAGAGTCGCAGCGTCGAGCTTTTCGTTGCCGATCAGCCTTTCGGCGGTGAAATTGGTGACTGTCGCATTGACCTTGAGACTCGTGTCCGCCGGGCTCGGGTTGGGGCTAAGCTTCATATCGATTTCAAGATTGCCGCCGGCCTGTCCCCCCAGTGTGGACGAATCGAGCAGCAGGCTGGCATAAGGCTTTAGCGCGTCATGCGATAAAAGCTCCCCAATTGCCTCGACACTGCCTGTGACCTTGGCCTCCACCACCGCCGGCGCGGGTTGCAACTCGAAGTCGGCAACACGGAAACTACCTTCCGACAAAGTCAGCACGCGGTCATTGCCGGCATCGAGGGCGGCATTCGCGACCGCAAAAGTCGCGGTCCGGCCGGTGACATGACCGGCACCATCGATGCCGCGCAAAGGCGGCACGCCTTGAAGAAACTCGAGGCTCGCATTGGCGATCACGAAATCGAGCAAGACCTTTGGGTCGGGAGGCGGGTGTCCGGCCCGCATCGCCCGCAAATCGTCGGCATCGAAATCGATCCGCAGGGTGCCCTTCTCCACCGTTCCCTCGCTGGTATGGGAAAGCAAATAGGACCGGACCGGCGCTGCGACGAACGAGGGCCACATCCGTAGGACGGTACTGACAGGCGCCGGAGAGATCGACGCACCGAGCCTTAGATGGGGTCCATTGCTCCAATCGAGCCCGCCGGCCATCGCGATGCCGCCCTGCGGACCGTTGAACGAAAACCGGTCGATGACGAGCTTTTTTTCAGCCAAGTAAAGCCGCGCCGCCAAGTCGCCGCCATCGAACGAAATAGGCTTTTCTCCGGGCCGCTCGGGACCCGACACGCTAGGCTCCGCGTTGGTCAGTCCAATCGACCACGGATCGCCCTCTCGACGCGGTGGTGTCACGAAGCCCGACATCGCGAAATGAGTCGCGCCCGCCGCGAGCCGCCAACGATCAACCGCAATGCGCCGCGCCGCCGAATTCCAATGAAACCCGCCCGTGACCTTGTCGATCATCAGCGGTTCATCGTCGGGATCGTCGAAACGCAGGTAACCCGCCCCGAATTCGAACTGGCCGGCCGCCTCCGAAAGCATCCCATCGGCTTGTAAGCGGACGCTGAGCTTGCCTGACAGCGGCATATCGAAATCGGCGCCGATCGTGCGCGTGCCGGTCGCCAGCAGGATTTCATCGAGGGATAGATTTGAAAACGAAAGCGTGAGGCCGCGCTCCGAGCCTGACGTGCCTTCGGCAAGGCCCGAGGCCAACCAGCGGCCGTTCGGTCCCTCGATGGAAAGGTCGAACCTCGTGGCGCCGGAGGTTTTATCGAAACCCAGATTGACGCCGTTAAAGACCATGGTTTGATTAGCGGTCTCGTCGTCAATAACTATCTTGCCGCGCGTGATCCCGATGCGATCGATCGCCGCGGCCGGACTTGCCGGATTGGTCAGAGTGTCGATAACGAGCCGAATCGATGCCGCCATCTGCTTGACGATGAGGGCGCGAGGCGGCTTTGCCGTGAACTCCGGCGGCGGCGAGTGGCTGTCTGGCGCAAGCGCCGAGGCAAGCGGCGGCGTAAGAGCCATTGCTTCCCCCGAATTGGACGCAACCGGTAGGGCGAGCGAACCGTCGGGCCGCAACGTCAGATGCACCACGACGTCGAAAATCTCGAGCCGTCTTGGCGTCACCCGTCCCACACTTAGCGCAAGAAGATCGACCGATACTTCGGCGCGCGGCGCGGTCAAAATCATTCGGCCGGAGGGTTCCTTAATCGACAATTTGTCGATGCTCAGCGCCGGCGCGTAGCCATTCTTCACGATCGCGGTTCCACCGAAACCGAATTCGTAGCGATGGCCGAAACGATCGTCGAGCGCCTTGGCGATTTGCGGCGCGAGACCGTCGATCACGAGCGGTCCGAGCGTGAGGCGGGCAACGAAGAAACCGCCGCCGGCGAGGGCCAAAAAAACCAACCCGAGCGCCAGCTTGCACGCGGACCACGCATGCCGCGCGGGGCCGCGCCCGCCTATCCTTAGCCCGACGCATGGCGCGGCATGGACCGCTTTCCCCTGCCGGCGCAGCCAATTTTCCAGCCACGCGCGGGGCCGAGCCGGATTTTCCTCACCATGTCCGGCCAACAGCTCGCGGCCTTTCATAAACAAGCTGAAGAAGCTGGAAACTTTGATCCTGTGCGACTATACGCTCTTTACCGGAAAGATTCGCGGCGCGAACACGCGAAACGGTTGGACACGCCGTTCGCCGTTCCATGTGACGAAAGGACGGCCCCATGAATAAAAATTTGTCAA